>NZ_JACHFA010000003.1 GCF_014201705.1 Borreliella spielmanii
ACACCAATCAAAAAGATGTGAGATATCAATCCAGTAAAAAGAGATTAAAGTCCAATAAAAAGGGATTAAACTCTAAAATAGAAGCAACCCAAAATCAAGAAGTAACCCAAAATCAAGAAGTAACCCAAAATCAAGAAGTAACCCAAAATCAAGAAGTAACCCAAAATCAAGAAGAAGACCAAAATAAAAGAAAAAACTCACTGCTTAATGATTTAAGAAATTTAATAGAAAAAGTTAACGAGGATAGAAAAAAATATGAAAAAAAATTAGAAGAAGAGACTTCATCAAACCAATATGGAATATTGGCTTTCAAAGAATTGTTTTGGCAAGACTCATCAGGTGAATCAGTAACAGCTGATACTAAAAGATCTAAAGATTATAGAAAACAAACTTACGCTACCTTAAATGATATAAATATTAATGAATTAAAGACCTTTTCAGAAATTGTAGTATTGGCAAAACAAACCCAAACCCTAATTAATAGCGTTAGATCGTTTGGAGCTGCTCTAGACGATATTATTATCTACTTATATCCCAAAAAAAATAATCTAGACAAACTGGAAATTTCAAATTTAGAGAAGCTTAAAAATTTAATTGAAAAATTATTATCTACAAAAGAAAGTGTCTCAGAAATGTTAAAACAACTTTTATTAGATTATAAAAACGATACAAATTCTATACAAACAGATACCGCTAAGCTTGAACTGCGGGTAACCACATTTTCCAATCAAATGTTAGAAAAACAAAAAGAAGCGGAGGATCTAAGAACTGCAATATTTTCAATACAAAATCTTTAAGACATGTATTGAAATTGTTATATGAGAAAGCCTATCTTTTAAAAAGATAGGCTTAATTTTGAACTAAAGATCAAAAAATTTTTCACCATATTTGCATAACCTTTAAGTGATAACAAGCTTAACAAGCTTGTTAAATTGATTTTTTAGTTTTAAATATGCTTTTTTACGAATATTTATAGAAATTTTTAATTTAGCAAAATCAGTTAGCAATAGATTAATATAATTATTGGTATATACTTTAAAGGAATTATACTAAAAGGCAATTAATGTAAAAATTAATTACACTTTAATAATTTTAGTTTTAATAATTGGCGGTCACAAGCAAAAATGAAAATCACACAATAAATTAAAAGGTTGACTATAAAAAGTAAATACCTAAATAAAAAGACTTTACACAAAAAACATTATGTAAAAAGCTTTTAACAGAAAAAATTAAGTTTAAAGCTTATAACTTTTTTTGCTTAAAATAAGCTAATATTAATTTATTATTAAATGAGCTAATATTTTACTTGTCAAAACTTATTATTAGGAGATAATAAAATATGAAAAAAATTTTCACATTAATATTAATTTTTGGTTTAACAATTCAAATCTTTTCCACACAAAATAAACAAGATAGAATTGAAAAAGGTATTGAAAGTTTCAATAAATATGAAAAAGAGAAAAAAGATCCAATAGGACCATTCCTTTTGAATTTGTTTTTGCCTTTTGCAATAGGATCCTTTGTCCAAGGAGATTATATTGGTGGTGGGTCGGTGCTTGGATTTAATTTATTAGGAGCAATCCTTTGGGGAACTGGACTTATTTTTAACATTCGTGAGTCACAATTAACCGGATCCATACTAATAGGGGTAGGAGCAAGCATACTTGTAACATCCTACATGACCTCACTTATTATTCCATTTACATTTGCAAATAAGCATAATGAAAATCTTAAAAAAAGACTTAGCACCGAGCTTGCGGGTTTTGAGCCCAATTTTGATATTAGAATAAACGGATTCCAACTGTCATTTAAAAAAAGTTATTAAATAAATGTAAAACAATAATTTTTACGATCTAATATTAAAAATTAATTTGCCTAGGAAAAAGGCATCCATACAAATGCTTTCTTTCTAGGCTTATCAATTAAACTAAAGAATATCCTTAAACCTCTTAAAAAGAATACAAATTCTTGCAATATTAAACCTAATTAAGAAAATATTCTAAATAGCAAATTGCTACAATATTTTTAACAACTAATAATAATAATTATTAATTAAAATATTCTAAACATTATACTAAAATGATATAATTATTAAATATTATTAATAATAATTAAAACTACTTTTTAAGGAGACTATTTTGAAAAAAACTATTATTGTATTTACCATATTGGCGTTTCTGTTTAATTGTACAAACAAAAATGATGATGCCAAAAATAATGATCTAGATGAAGAATCTCAAAAATTACAATCTAAATCGGATCTAGTTGATGAAGATAGAATTGAACTTAGTAAAACACCACCTTTAGAAAAATTAATAAGCAAATTAAATTTAAACGATGATGAAAAAGAAACACTAACATTTTTGACAAACTTATTAAAAGAAAAATTGGTAGATCCAAATATTGGCTTAAATTTTAAAAATACTGGTGGGGATGAGAGTAAAATAGAAGAGACTATGCACAAATTTCTATCAGATCTCAAAGAGAATGAAGTAAAAGAAATGCTTGCAAAAATCAAAGAAAACAAAGATAAAAAAGAAGAAAATTCTGAAGATTTAAATACTTATAAAACCATACTTGCTAGTGGATTCGATGGAATTTTTAACAAAGCAGATTCCAAATCTACATTTAATAATCTTAAAGACGCCGTATAATACAAAACGATTCTAAAATTTAAAATTAACAAAAAAAAGCTAGCGGTTAAAACCGCTAGCTTTTAAAATAATTTTTTAATTTAACTTTTTAATTTAACTTTTTAATTTTTTAATTAATCAGCGACTTAAATGCCAAACTTGCACGTCTTATATTAGGATATTTTTCAATTATTTTTTTCATAGCAACATTAAAAAGCTGAGAATCAAGTGTAATTCTATAAGCTTTTTCATTTTGTGGATGTTTCTTAAATTTAATGGTAATTTCAGCGACCATATCGCTCCAAATTCCATTACTACAAAGAGCTGTAAAAGCCTCAACCACTTTCTTAGAATCATTAGAGCCAAAAGGATACGCGGTTACAAGCCCAGATTCAACTGATTTTTCAGACATTGGAATTCCGCCCAAAAATCCGCCCTTATTGTCATTAAAGTTTATATTGCTTCCCTTGCTTATCAATTTAAATCCAGAAACGGAATACAAAGGATCACTTTCACTAGTAGTCTCAAAAATTATTAAAGGCATAGCATAAGAAATGTAGCTTCCATCAATAGGAGAAACAAGATAAGAATACTTAATACCGTTAAGCTCTTTAATACAATTTCCACGCTCATCACACAAATCTCTGGCTTTAATTTTCATCCAGCGAATATAAATTGGCCAAACAAACAAAGTGACTGATTTTGTTCCTTCCAAAAACTCTATTTGGTTATAATTAATAAATTTATTTTTATTCTCAAGCGCTTTTAAAGGCTCATAATTTTGAAAACTAGAAGACCTTGACCCAGAATCATCTAACAATGACCTAAAATTCGCCGAACCTAAAGTCCTTTTTTCTTGACTTAGCCCATCTGATCCATTTTTTTCAAAATCGCTACCTTCTTTTTGTATTTTTGAATTATTATCTAAAGAACAACTAAGAATTAAAACTGCAACAGATACAATGACTATTTTCAAAACTCCCCCCTAAAACTTTTTTATAATATTTAAAATTTTTAAATTATATTATTAGAAGCAAATGTAGAGCAATTAACAAAAAAATCAAAATAAAAAATTTAACGCCTGCTAATCTCTTTTATCAAACCGTTTAAAATGCGATTTATATAATCATAAAGTTTTTTATTTTTGCCAATATTTTTATAATAAAGTTTAAAAATTTCTAAAAGAGTATTTTTGGCTTTAAGAATCAATACTCTTTTATTTTTATTCTCAACAGACCCTAATGCCTGTTTGAAAGATTTGTTTGATTTTTCCATTTCTTTTAAAAACCCATTAACATCATAATTTAGTGTTATTTCCTCTAACTTTCTCAATATTAACCTAGAATATTCCTTTCCAAGTCTTTTAAACAAGTCATCAAGATTCTCAGGATCTAATTCTCCGTCTAATAAAACCCTGCAAAATTGCAATGTATTGTCTTCTTCGTCTGTTAAATTACGTTTCCAATTTAAATGCCAATCAAGCTCTGACTTTGTAGTAAGCGCAAAATGTTTTAATTCAAGAAGCTCTTTGCTAACACTACTAATTTGTTGATCGATTGTTTTTTCAAGAGCAACAAGAATATCTGCGTTTGAACCATTAGCATTAATTTTGGTTAAATAAAATTGCTGACACAAATTCATATCTAAGAGAGAAATTTCATCTTCTCTATCACTTTTATCGGAATAGTTTTCAATCAATCTCACCAAAATACTTATTTTAGAAGACAAATCCCCCCATCGCTTTTTACCTATATCAATCAAAAATTGATTAACATCTTTTTCGCTGTACCTATACTTTACCAACACTTCATCATTGTTTAAAAGCCAGCCACCAAGAGCATATCTATTCTCATCGTTTTGCAAAGATTTCTTGAAAAACTCAAAATTTTTGTCTTCTTCCAAGTTTAAATGGGGAATCAAAATATCATCATGAGAATTTTTCAGCAAAGCTTTACTATATCTTGACTTACCAATACTGCGCTTTGAAGAAGCTTTTTGCAAATTTTGCAAAGACTTAGAATTATCTAAATTATTACTAGCCTGATCTAAGGCTTGCGGCATTAAATTTTTAGAATTTCTTAAAGTTTGTAAATCCTTTTTAGGATCTAAAGATTTTTTTTTATTGATGATTAAATTTTGTTTATTCTTAGAAGTGGAGGTTTTTAAATCTTCTTCTAAAGATTTGCCATTGCAATTAATAAACAGTAGAAAACCAATAATAAATGCAATTCCTATTTTATTCATAAATTAAATTTCCTCTATTTAATTATAGGTTTAAATAAAAATATAGCTCACTTTACATACACTAAATGTATAAACTATTTTAATTCTTACAATACAAGCAATTATGCTTACAATTATTTTCAATAAATAATTTTTAAAATAAAAAAACGAATTAAAATAGCATTAGTAAAGCATTAAGCTTAAATTATTCTAATAATACCTTTTAAAACAAATTGGTATTAATAATACCCATTATTTTAATAAGTTAAAAACATCAAAAGTAAATCAAAAAAATATTAATATACCAACCAAATCTTGAGATTTTGGATTTTCAAATCCAGATATATTAAAAACATAATAAGCAAAAACAAACATAAAGAGAAAATTTAACTCTCCTTGGAGAGTTAAATAAAACAATTAATCAAAATAAAAAAGTTAAAACGAAGTAGATGCATCATAGTTTCTAACAAGATTACAAGCCTCTTCGATGCTCTTGGTAGTCGTAAAAGATTGTCGCAAATTATCTATGTAGGTTTTTTCAACCTGTAACAACTGCTGTTTAGAATTGGCAACGTTTACATCATTTGAGCGCTCAAGAGCTATTTTAGCGTTTCTTTTGGCCTGTAAACACTTAACAACAGTAGCAAGCATTTCTTTCACCTTATCTTCGTTTAAACTAAAAATTTGATTAAACTTATCTGGATTGCTATCAAGAACCACTTGCTCAAGAAAAAACAAAGCTTCTTTTTGGTCATCATTTAAAGAGTCTACAAAAGACATTTTAAGCTCTCCATTTGCTGCACTAGAAGAATTTAAACGCTTTGAAGACCTTCTCTTAAGATCAGAATAATTAAATTCCTTACAAGAAAAGAATAATAAAATAACAAATAATAAAATATTTTTCATACAGTCTCCCACACTGTGATTACACAAATATTTAAATTTAAAAATTAAATAAACATTTTTAAAAAAAAATATAAATTATAATATATCTCAAGATTTAAAATAATAAACATTTTGTAAAACTTTATAGTAATATCGAATAAAATATGTTAGAATGATTTTGGTAGTTAAAAATGGAAATTAAAATTGACGAAAAATTTAATATAGTATTTAACAATGATTTTAAATTAATAGAAAACGTTGAAGAGCAAAAACAGCGTTTATTTTTTTATCTTAAAACACCAAAAGGCAGTTTAAAAGAAAATCCAAATTACGGGTTTGACTACAACTTTTACTTTAAGCTTTGCAAAGCTAATAAACTAGAATCTATTAAAAATTTTTTTTTAAACCTTTCAAAAGAGCTTAAAATAGATCTTATTAATGTAAAACCAAGTATTAAAAACAAAACACTAACAATAAAATTTTTCTTTCTGGGAAAAGACACTTTAAAAATGGATTTTAAAATATGAGTATTATTTTTGATAAAAACTTAGGAATATTAGAAAAAACAATAGAAGAAATTCAAAGTGAAAAAAAACATATTCTAAAAACAAAATACGGCATAAATATTAAAGACAATTCAATTTACGACATAATAAACTTTCCAAGCTCAAGTATTGATAAACAAATATCAGAAATCTTAAAAGAGCTTTTTTCCAAAATAAAAGAAAATGGAAGCTATTTTAATGCGCTCAAAGAAGACTTAAGCACACCTAAAAGCTCAACCTATGAAGCAATAAGAAAGGCTTTGTTAAGCATTAACTCGGTTAAGCATATAAATATTTTAAGTGGGCCTGGAACAATTAATCTCTACTTAATACTAGAAGATGATTGTTTTAAGGATAAAGAAAAAAAACAAATTAAAATTGAGACTAAACAAAACATTTGGCAGGCAATATACTATACAGCACCAAGTGGAACTGTTTTTAAAGGCGATATTGAAATTGAGTTTTTAAACAAACACAATCAAAAAAAAACATATAAATTCAGCTTGGGTGAGAAAAAATATGCATATCTTAAAGCAATCTACAAAACAGAAACAAAAGACGCAATCTACAAAGAAATAGATACTCAAATTAGAGACATCTACAACAAAATATTAACTAAAAAATACGCTGAAATGGGAACATCTCTTAGATATCAAGACTTTCTTGCACCAGTTAGCATTATCAGGGGAATAAAAGAACTAAGAATTGGAACTTGTATTAAAAATGATGACACAAAAAAAATCTCAGAACTTAGCGAGGGTGATTTTACATTCAACAAAGACGAAAACATTAAAGAGAATGAAATTATTATTTTTGATACAAACAAAAGGCTGCTTATTAACAGAGAGTAAAAATGAATAAAGAGATACCGAAATTTTTAGAAAATACCCAAATTGAAAAATTTATTTACAATGAGCTTGATTACAAAAAAGAGATATTAAGGGAACTAAAAGAACTGCTTGAAAACTTTAAAACAACCAATGTTAAAAACAGCATTAACTCTAAATATATTGCATTACTAATGCTTTCAATATTTAACGCATTACACTTTAAAAAAGAGTTAGATAAAAATCTTGTTAATTCTTTAGACGCTATTATTTTTGCAATTAAATCTATTGGTACTGACGAGAGCTTTATTGTGCTTTTTAAAGCCTTTTTACACGCAAATGTAGAAGTCAACTCAAACCAAGAAGCTCCCGGCGAAATAATAATAAAATTGCTTGGGAACATTAAATCGCCTATTGAATTTAATATTGCAGCAAAAAATCAAAACAAGCTAAAAAAAATAACTGTAAAACACGCTGGATTTAAAAAAGCTCTAGTTTCTAGCTATATGCCCAAAGATTACAAAAATTCAGTATATGAGTTTATTAAAATATTAATTCCTATAGGAAGGGTAGTAAAAATTATAGACAAAGAACAAATAGAAATAAAAAGTACAAGAACAAAACAATTTTACAAAGCAGATCATTTTTTTTGATCTACTAAAATGTAAATAACAATTTAAAACTAAAAAATTTAAAAGGGGAATTTATGAATACTAACGAACCGCAAGAGAGTGTACAAATAAAGGATTTAAACAGAAAAACAAAAGTTAATCAAAGCGATCTTATTCCTATTGATGACGTAGTAGAAGATACTTGTGCAATCACATATAAACATCTCTTAGAACAAATACAAAACGACACATTTTACAACAATGAATTTCTCTGCTTTAAAAGGGCAATAAAAGATGTAATTAGCAAAGAACTTTTAGAAAACAAAGAATATCTAAAAAACATTTACATTAAAGTAATCTCTACACTCTTAGGACTAAGTGAGCCACCTGAAAACATAGATTTTGACACTGTTTTTAAAAAAGTTAAATCTGAATTTATTTCAAGCTTAAAACACACAAACACAAAATCAACTTCGAATAAAATTTCAATTTACAACTCAACCACAAAAGACCTTGAACTTATTCAATTTGAAATTTTTGTTGAAAGCTTAAAAGAAGTTCTTGCAGAAAAATCTGAAATCAATCAACTCAAAAATAACTTAATTAATTATTTACAAATAGCCGATTTCACAAATCAATTCCAAAACTCTTTTAAATTAATACCTAAAAAAACTTTTGATACAAAAAATGAACAACTTGTAAGCTGTTATCAAAACGGGATTCCACAAATTGTAGACACTCCTATTTGGTGGCAAGGCAAACCATATAGCTTTGGGGGACTACAAACAATAATTGATGACACTTCAATATTAGAATTTCAATATAAGAATAAATACACAACCATTATACTTAAAAATAAAAGCAGCGCATCAATTATAATAAACGAATCATACAAAGGAAGTTACATTTACTTACAAATTGATGTAGAAATCAGGCATTCAAGCTTGGCAGAAGATCACAACAAACAATTTTACCTTCAATTTGAAAAAAGCTCTAATAAAATACTAATAGCTTCATTTGCTTTGCAAAACATGACTACACTTAAAATGCCAATTTACAATGGGTGGTACTACGTTGGAGTAGGCAACCTAAACAAAGGCCAAGAAATACCAACACTAAACAAAGTATAAAAATAAATAAAAGGAGATATTTATGGATACAATACTTATTTTTTTGTCAACAATTGACAATACAAAACTAATTATATTAGGAGGATTTATTGTGCTGGCAATGCTGCCAATGCTTTTAGCAATAAAGCCGCAGTTTAGAGAAAATTTAAACTTTCTTATAAAAAAGCTCTTAAAAAATACAAATAAAAAGGAAACAAAATGAACAGTAAAATAAATATCAACTCTGGCGTTGAGGCTTTAAATAATTTATATGATTTTCTAAAAAGTAGCAATTCTCCAACAGAAATCAAAATAGAAAAGGGGATATATTTAGGATTTAATCTTTACAACCTAATAATGAGCATTTACAAAGATACAATCAACACCCTTGAGACGGAAGAATCAATAAAAATATTAAATGACATTGAAAATGTCAATAATAAAATTACTCAACTTATATCAAGCATTAATGACGAAAGAGATGCAGGCATTATTGAACATTTAAGAGAAGAAAGAAATGAACTAATGAAAAGCAAAACCGAAGCACTCCAAGAACAAATAAAAGGGTTCTCAGAAAATTTAAAAGCAAGCGCTCAGAACAAATCTCAAGACTTAAAAGGAGATAAAATTGAAAATTAAAAATTTCCCATTTTTGGTTTTATTTAACACGCTTATAATCTTTTCTTGCTCTACAATAGCAAACCTTCCAGAAGAGCCTTTATCTCCAAAAGAGACAACATTAAAGGCTTTAAGCTTATATGAAGCACATCTTTCAAGCTATATTATGTACTTACAAACATTTCTTGTAAAAACGAAACAAAAAGTAAATAGCAAAAATTATCCTGACTTTAAACTTTTTGACACTAGTAAATTAGAAAAAGATCAAACTCTAAAATCAATCAAAGCAAATATTGCTAATTTAAAAAATCACATCGACAAAATAAAACCTATTGCAATCCAAATTTACAAAAAATATTCAAAAAATGTACCTTAAAGTCATTTGATTTTTCTTTTTTCCCAAAGTCCCAAAGCTCCAATTTTGGGACTTTTTTTTAATACTAAACCTATATTAGATTAAACCTAATTTAAAATTATTATCATTTTATTTTTTTTTAATTTTCTATTTGTTATTTATTAATCTTATACTATAATTATACTTGTATTAAGTTATATTAATATAATATAAAAGGAGAATATATTATGAAAAAATATTTATTGGGAATAGGTCTAATATTAGCCTTAATAGCATGTAAACAAAATGTTAGCGGCCTTGACGAGAAAAACAGCACTTCAGTAGATGTACCTGGGGAACTTAAAGTTCTTGTAAGCAAAGAAAAGGACAAAGACGGTAAATACAGCCTAATGGCAACAGTAGACAAGCTTGAACTAAAAGGAACTTCTGATAAAAATGATGGTTCTGGTGTACTGGAAGGCGTAAAAGCTGACAAAAGTAAAGTAAAATTAACAATTTCTGACCATTTAAGTAAAACCACATTTGAAGTTTTCAAAGAAGATGGTAAAACATTAGTGTCAAGAAACGTAAATTCCAAAGACAAATCATCAACAAAAGAAAAATTCAATGAAAAAGGTGAATTGTCTGAAAAAACATTGGTAAGAGCAAACGGAACCAAACTTGAATACACAGAAATAAAAAGCGATGGAACCGGAAAAGCTAAAGAGGTTTTAAAAGACTTTACTCTTGAAGGAACTCTAGCTAATGAAAAAGCAACATTGACAGTTAAAGAAGGAACTGTTACTTTAAGCAAAAACATTGACAAATCTGGCGAAGTAACAGTTGCACTTAATGACACTGACAGTACTGCTGCTACTAAAAAAACTGGCGCATGGGATTCAAAAACTTCTACTTTAACAATTACTGTTAACAGCAAAAAAACTAAAGATCTTGTATTTACAAAACAAGACACAATAACTGTACAAAAGTACGACTCAGCAGGAACTAATTTAGAGGGCTCTGCAGTCGAAATTAAAACACTTGACGAACTTAAAAACGCTTTAAAATAAAGGAGAATTTATGAGACAACAATATTTACTAGTATTTGCTTTAATATTAGCTTTAATAGCATGTTCACAAAAAGGTACTGAGCCAAAAGATGATAATTATAATGACCAAGAGATTGCAAGCGGCGATAAAGAGCCAAAAATCTCTAAAAAGGAACTTCCTCGGGAAACAGAAACCGCCGTATCTTTATTTAATGGCAATGAAATTTTTATAAGCAAAGAAAAAAATTCTGCTGGTAAATATGACTTAAGAGCAAGAGTTGACTTGGTTGAACTTAAAGGCACTTCTGATAAAAACACTGGTGCTGGAAAACTTGAAGGTTTGAAAGCTGACAAGAGTAAAGTAACAATGACAATTTCTGATGATCTAAATACAGTAACCGTAGAAACATATGATGCAAGCAATAAAAAAACTGGAAGTGAAGTTGTTAAAAAACAAGGGTCAGTAATAAAAGAATCTTACAAAGCCAATAAATTAGACTCAAAAAAATTAACAAGATCAAATGATACTACACTTGAATATTCACAAATGACAGATGAGGAAAATGCTACAAAAGCAGTAGAAACTCTAAAAAATGGTATTAAGTTCGAAGGAAATCTTGTTGGTGGAAAAACAACAGTAAAAATAACAGAAGGTACTGTTACATTAAAAAGAGAAATCGATAAAGATGGAAAAATAAAAGTCTTTTTAGATGACACTGCAACTGATAATACTAAAAAAACAGGTAAATGGAACGAAAGTAATAATACCTTAACAGTTACTGTTGACAGCAAAAAAACTAAAGATCTTGTATTCTCAGACGATGGTACAATTACAGTACAAAAATATGACACAGCGGGTACTAATCTTGAAGGCAGCCCAAGTGAAATTAAAGATCTTGCAGCACTTAAAGGCGCTTTAAAATAACACATAAGCAAACCTCCTACAACGGCATTAGCCAATGTGGGATGTTGTTTATTACAACTTAAAAATTGAATTTATATTTTTCAATTTGTTACTTCTGGGAAAAGTCTCTTAGGAGACTTTTCCTCTTGTAAAAAAAGAAAACATAAAAAATACACAAATCAACTAATTTTAAGCTTTTAAAATCAAAATAAAAAGCCTTAATTGGCTAAACTTATGACTAAAATTAAGAAAACTAATGGGGATAATTCCTTCACTCAAGCCTAGCTCTTGAATGAAGGACAAACAAATAAAAATAATCTAATTAAATTCTTAATAAAATTAAACCCATCGCTAATAAGCTCACTATTTTAAATAAAAATTAACGCGTAAAAATAATTTACTCTTAATATAAGTTAATACTTTATTATATTTTATTACAAAAACTTAATTTTGTAAAGTATATTTAACAAATATGCATTAAATATACTTTTTTTTATCTTTTTTATATAAAAATACTTTACTTTTTTAAGAAACTGTACTATTAATTAATGTAGAATTAAAGAAACTACTTATATTAGGAGTATAAAATTGGAAACATTAAAGCAAAAATCACTAAACACTACAAAAAGGGTAAAAAAAACTACAAAGAACTTCCAACACAACTTGATTGTATTAATTTCTACGCTCAACTTTATAAACTTAAACTTAAAAAAATATACACAAAAAAACATTCTTTACTTTCTAAACAAAAACCTTGAAAGAAATAAACAAAACCCCATAAAATTAAAAACACTACAAAACTATTTATACACATTAGATAAAAAATTTAAAATTACACTAAACTACTGCAAACATTTAGGAAAAAATTCTGGAAGCGAAACTTATTATAAACTTAAATATGAAAAAGAAAAATGCTATTCAATAATTAACACATACTTTAAGGAACAAACAAATAATAAAATTAATGAATTTGTGCAAAGAATAAATAAATTTAATCAAATAAATAGTAGTGTTAAATGGGAGTGTATTAATAATACTAATAATATATATAAATATATAGAATATAGAAATATACACAAAAATTCTAAAAAAACAATAAATAATAACAATCTACTAAAAAAATATTTAAGTAAATGCAATTTCAAAACAGAAATTCCATCTCTAATAATGAATTTAAAAACTACTAACAAGATTAAAATCTATCATTTAAGAAACTTAAAACACATTGAAAACGATCTTAAAGGGGTAGATCCCAAAAAAATAGAAAAGCACCTATCAAATGTAATAAAAGACAATATAAACAATCCAGGATACCTGTGTAAATTTTTTAAAAACAACGGATATAAAAAGCTAATAAATAAAATAAAAGAAACAAATAAAAAATATAAAAACAAAACAGAAATTTTAAAAAAAGTACTCAGAGAAAAGATAAAAGAATTAGAGAACGAGCAATATAAAAAAGAAGAGCTTGAAAAGTTTTTTAACAAAACATATGAAATTTACAAAATAAAACCACATTTCATAATAGAATACAAAAAATATCCAGATTTAGATAAATTGGTTAAAAGGGCAAAAAAAGAAATTTGTAAAATTCAAGATAAAATGGCACGGCTTAAAAGTATAAAAAACAACATTTTTAGTATATTATTAGAACAGTTAAGGCATAAAGTAGACAATGATAAACTAATCCCTACTTTAAAAGAATTCATTGAGAATGAGCCTGACCTTAAATATAGCAAGGTATTTGACAATTCCTACTATAATGATTTGATTGAAATAGTGAGCTGAAAAGAAAATGAACAGTTTAGCTCTGATATTAAGGAAAAAGGAAAAAAATGACGGCTTTACTTGAACGATTAAAGCAAAAACAAAAAGAATTAAAATTAAAAACAGATGATAAACCAAAATTCAAAAAAGAAAAAAAGGCTAATGTTTTTTCTAAAATTGAGGAGGTTAAGGGTAGAAAAATATATCATACTAAAATCTTTAATGATTTTTATACATTTGGGATAAGTAAAAATGAACCTACTAAATTTTTCATTTCTTTAAGAGGAATCTTTAACATAGAAGACATAAGCATGTTTCATTTATTCTCATTAAGAGGAGAGGATAAATTTATGGGAATTTATTACGGAATAAGAAAGCTTGATAAAGCGTTTATTGTAAAGAATTTCAACAAAAAAGAAACTTACACTTTGAGAAAATGTGAATATATTGAATTTAAGTTTAAAAAAGGTTCTGTTTTTTGTTATTTAAACGGTCTTCATATTTTACTTAAAAAGGATAGGGTTAACAGTCCATATTATAATACACTTTTAAATATTATTTTAGAGCTAGAAACTGAACTTTACACTTTTTATAATAAAAAATTATCGAAAGGGGGAATTATTCCTGAATGGATAAGAAAGAAACAAAAGTAATAACAGTTGCAAGTATAAAAGGCGGCGTTGGTAAAAGCACGACAAGTTTAATTTTTGCCACATTGCTTTCAATCAAATGTAAAGTTCTCTTAATAGATATTGATACTCAAGCTTCAACAACAAGCTATTTTTTTAATAAAATCAAAGATAACAAAATAGATTTAATAAATAACAACATATACGAAGTATTAATATCGAATTTACACATAGACAATGCACTAATAACAATTAATAAAAATTTGGATTTAATTCCAAGTTATTTAACATTACATAAATTCAATTCAGAATCTATTCCATACAAAGAATTTAAATTAAAAGAACAGTTAAAGCTACTTAGTAATCATTATGATTATATAATACTTGATACAAACCCCAGCTTAGACTTTACTTTAACGAATGCTCTTGTATGCAGCAATTACATAATAATACCAATAACGGCAGAGAAATGGGCTGTTGAAAGTTTAGATTTGTTTACTTTTTTTATGGACAAGCTACTATTAACACTGCCAATGTATTTAATCAATACTAAATTTAAGAAAAATAATACCCATAAGGAACTTTTAAAGGTTTTAGAGAAAAATAGTAATTTTTTAGGGACAATATCTGAGAGAGAAGATTTAAATAAAAGAATAGCAAAAAACGATAGATTTGATTTGACGAAGGATTACATAATAGAGTACCAAAACACGCTCGACGCGTTTTTAAATAAATCAAGTTACGTACACTAAGTGTACTCGGTTGTAAAGGAGGAGCACAGGTGGATATAAAGATAAATAAAAGAAATTTATCTGAGAGTGTTGGAGAAGAAGGACAAGCTCTTATTCATTATAATAAGCTTAAAGAAAAATTAAACATTAATTTTCAAAAAGAGATTTATTGCAAAATAGAAGCAATGAAAGTTTTAAAAGAAATTAAAGATAAAGAATATTATAAGCTGGACAACTATTCTAGTTTTGATGATTTTGCAAAAGATTACAGACTTGCTAGAACTCAAACATATAAATATCTTAAAATTGCAACAGCAATAGAAGAAGGTTTGATTGAAGAAAAGTATGTAGTTAAAAACGGGATTAACGAGACAATTTATTTGCTTAAGACAAAAGAAAGTCCAAGTTTAAAAAAATCTAACCAGAACCCAATAAAACCATTGAGATTTCAGCTCAAAAAGGAAGAATCTTATTCTTTTTATAAAAAAAATGCTAAGCTTACAAGCTTTCTTTTGGAAAAAATTTTTTTCGAAGAAAAAGATTTTTTATTAAAAATAATTGAAGAATTTGAAATTTCAAGGAACAAACGAAAATGAAATATTTATTTGCAAAACTTGAAAAGTTAGTGTATACTTTATAGGTACAGACTGACACGCAATGTGTCGCTCTTAATATAAGGACCTGTTACCTTAAAGGGTTTATTGGGGATTCTTTAAAAAGAAATTCCAGTAAACCCTTTAATTTTTGGTTTAAAAGTTTTTATTTTTTAACATTAATTTTAGAAAAATTTAGAAAAGTATTTACAAAACATAAATTTTTTTATACTATAATATTAGTAAAAACTTATATTAGGGGTTAAGATGAAAAGGCTTAATAAGATCAAAAGGAAAGAGTACTACAGATTTTTAATTAAAGCTTTTGCCATTAAAAACAATTATTTGAGTGGCTTGGTTTTAGCAATATTAAAGATTGTTCTTAAACTTAATATTTTCTTATTAGGCTTTTAGATTCTAAATTGAGATTTTCTCTTAATGCAAGACCATTAAAATATAAAAATAAAATATTGTATTGTCAATGTTTTAGTGATTTTAACGAAATTTCTCATAAGAGATCTCAAATAGTGTGTTGCTTGTAAATATAAAAGCGAAGCAGGCATGTTTATTATTTAAAAATTATATTTAAAAATTGTTCATTTTAAAATACATGGAAAAACAAATTGTGATTTTAATCACAATTTGTTTTAAGACAAGTTTAATTTTAAATGGTAAGCATTTTTACAATTTAAAGTTTTAGGGGATTTAAAAATTGTTTATTGAAAAAATATTACAAAACAATAAAGAGCTTTTAAAAGACATTCAAAAGTCTGGATGTTATTTTTTATCTTTGCACTATTGGATATTTATTTTGACAGGGTTTGATTTTAAAGCAAAAGACGTTAATTTAAATTATCAACGGTTTTTAGAATTGGGCTACATTAGAAATGATTGCTATATTTTAAATCCATGCAAAATTCTTAGTTATTATAAAATATTTTCTAAGGTCAGATATGAAAGCCCGTTTTATTTGCCCGTAGCCGGCAAAGAGTTTGAAATAACAGAGATTAAGTTAAAAGATCAAGCTTTTGTTCATTTTGTTGCAATGGATAACAATAAGGTGCTTTATGATAGTCTTGATTTAAAGTCTAAAGGAAAGAAATTTGAAATAATATCAAAAAGAATATTTAATTATTTTATTAAAAAAGGATAATGTTTGCCAATTGCATTGGCCTAATAAGGCCAAACAACTTGATTTCAGGTTGCTTGGCCCATTGTTTTAATTGAGTATGAAAATAGTGCTTATTTTTTAGCAGGAGTACTGGGAGAACTAGCAGCAGTCTCTTTTTTCTCCAGGGCGGCTACATTTTTTTTATTAACGTTTTTTAATTTTTCTTCCATTTTGTTTGCAATTTCAATTACTCTTTCAGCTGTAGTTGGAGGATTTTCTACAATGCCCGCTGATACAGTTTTTGTCATTTCCCCTACTCCAATTTTTTCTAGTGGTTCTGAGACATCAAGCATTAAATCATACATTGCTGAGAATGCACCACTACTTCCGCTCTCTTTAAGTTTTTCGGCTTCTTCTTTTATTGCTGTTACAAATTTTAATGCCGCATCAGTAGCTCGTATTTTTGCTTTAAATATGAATTGGCTTCCTGCTACTCCACTACCTGTTGCTTTATCTGTGAAGGCGCTGAAATTTACGCCTTCTCCAATGGCTTCTTGTTTAAGTTTGTTTATTTCATCTTTAATTTCTTTAGCTGATGATTCTAATCTGATTTTAGTTTCTCCTGTTAAACCACATGCTACTAACAGGCTAGCAAGTAAACTTAGTTTAAGTAAATTTTTAGTACATTTATTCATATAATATCCTCTTTTTTTTGAATTTAAATTTAAATAAAAGCATTTAATAAAAATTAAATTGTAAACATTAGGACAAGCTAAAATTTTATTTTTAGCTAATTCTAATTACAATGTTTTTATATTTATTTCGGTTTTTTGCTTTTACTTATTTTTGTATCCTCTCCTTCAAGTTTTTGCCTTTTCTTGACACCTTCTAGTTTATCTTCTATTTTAGTCTTAACCTCAACCAATCTTTCGGCTGTGGTTACAGGATTATAACTAGCTTCTTCTGAAATAGAGGTTTTTACTCCTTTTATTCCAATCGCATCCAATGACCCTGAAACTTCAAGCATTAAGTCATACATAGCCAAGAATTGACTACTATTTCCATTTTCTTTAAGTTTTAAAGCTTCTTCTTCTATTATCTTGAGAAACTTTTCTACTTCGTTAATGGCTTGCACTTTTGCTTCTCTTAGGGCTGATCCCCCAGTTGTTACTTTAGAACCAGTTGCAGTGTCTGTAAAGGCTAAGAAATTTACACCCTTTTTAGCAGCGTCTTCTTTTATTTGTAAAATTTTACTTTTTACATCTGCAGAAGACGATTCAAGCTTTGCTTTTATTTCTCCTGTTAATCCAAAATGACATGCTGCAAATAGAGCATTAAATAAAGCTACAATTATTAAATTAGGTTTTTTCAATTTATTACCTCCATATTAACAATAATTAATTTTAAACCTAAATTTAGACCAGTTTATTCAAAATAAAATAAAAAAAATTGCTCAATAAAGGCGTTATAATTTTTAGATTTACACTGGATTTTAAATTTTTATTTTAAAGCTTATTATTTTGAATTTTATTTTGCCAGAGAGCATAGATTTGTTTTATCTAAATATAGCAATAATATTATTTGGAGTTACAAGCCAGCTTAAAATGCTAGTTTTTAATTTTAAGATTCAATGCCAGTTTACCAAAATATTGCAAATTGGTTATTTTGTAAATGTAATTAAAGATCTAAAAAAATAGGTCTTGAAAAAAAGAGAAGCCATGCTCCCGCAATTTACTGGCTTCTCTTTTGACTATTTTGACTATTTTGACTACTAATTTTTAAATTAAGGGGTGGGAGTAGGAGCAGAAGTAGCAGGCTTAGAGGGCACAACAGCATCTTTTAAGCCTTTAAAGAATCGTCCTGTTTTATGTGCGCCAGAAACTATTTTATTTTTTCCTTTAATTATTATATCTAGTAAACTTTCATTAGTTGTGTTGTTGCCAGCAGCTTCTATTAAGGTTTTTAATGCTTCATTTTGTTCGCTAACAACGATTTCTTTGATTTTCGTTTCTTGTTCTTGAGTGAATCCTTTACTGTCCATATTACAGGATAATATTGGCGCGGGCAATAAAATATATTTTATTTTAAACATTTCTTTCTCCTTTACCATTTTTTTATTACCTTTATTTTATTTAAAAATATATCTCTTTAAATTAAATATTCCCAATAAAAACATTTAATTTTTCTTGAGTTTTTAAAAAAACTTAATTAAAATAAAATAATGATATTTAAAAATAGAAAAGAAGAATATATTTTTTTATTTAAAAAAGGGTTAAAAGATTTAGACATTGCTCAAATTTTAGGTGTTGGCGAATCTTTTGTAGCAAAAGCTCGAAACAAATATTTTAAATCCAATGATTCTGTTTGTAAAAAGAACTTTTTTTCTAACACGTCAACAGTAAAGAATATCTCTGGGGAGTCTTTTAGTCAGGATAATTTTGACAATTTAACACTACTTACTATAAAAAATGCTTTTGAGTTGGAAAATGCCAAAAATGAGACTGAAAGATCATTTTATGAGATAGTTTGTTCTTTTATTGAATCTTGTCAGAGATATAAAAATCTTAGTTTAAAATCAATAAAAAAAGATGCATTAATCTTAGACTTAAAAATTAGCAAGCTTCAAAGCGAGATTGACAGCAATAAAAAAAGAGGCCTTAAGGGTGATGAAGGCCTTGAAATGGAACTTACCGCCAAGATTAAAAAGAGGGAAGATCTTGAAAAGGAGCTTATTAATATTTGCATGAGAGAGGATTATGATACTCTTGTTAAGCTTAAATCTGTTTTAAGTAGTAAGAATTTAAAATTGGAGTAAAATTTGAAATTTTTAAGGTCCTTAATGTTTCTCAATCTTGAGAAAAAGTTTAAAAATAAATTTAATATCAACATTTTGGATTACATTAAGCCTAAAACAACCAATATTGGTTTTAAAGATTTTGAAAACAAATATTTAACCACTAAGCAAAAAGAAGTGCTTTTTGACATAGAAAGTCACAAGTATTCAAAAGTAATATTTAGTGGTGGGATTGCAAGTGGTAAGACGTTTTTAGCCTCATATTTGCTTATTAAAAAGCTGATTGAAAACAAATCTTTTTATGAGCAAGATACCAATAATTTTATTATAGGTAATTCCATTAGCCTTTTAATGACAAATACCATAAAGCAAATAGAAAAGATTTGCAGGTTATTAGGAATTGATTATCAAAAAAAGAAAAGCGGACAATCTTTTTGTAAAATAGCAGGGTTTGAGCTTAATATTTACGGGGGTAAAAACAGAGATGCTTTTTCTAAGATTCGCGGGGGCAATAGTGCAATAATTTATGTAAATGAAGCAACAGTAATTCATAAAGAAACTTTGCTTGAGGTGCTAAAAAGGCTTAGAAAGGGCAAATCAATTATTATTTTTGATACAAATCCAGAAAGCCCAGCGCATTTTTTTAAAACAGACTATATTGAAAATACAGATGTTTTTAAAACATATAATTTTACAACGTATGACAACCCTTTAAATTCAGCAGATTTTATTGAAACTCAAGAGAAGCTTTACAAGCATTCTCCTGCTTATAAGGCGCGCGTACTTTATGGGGAGTGGATTGTAAATGAATCTTCTCTATTTAATGAGATGATTTTCAACCAAGATTATGAGTTTAAAAGCCCAATAATGTACATTGATCCTGCATTCTCAGTAGGTGGGGACAATACAGCTATTTGTGTTTTAGAGCGCACTTTTGAGAAGTTTTATGCATATATTTATCAAGACCAAAAACCAGTAAATGATAGTTTAATGCTTAATTCTATTCAAGTTTTAATAGAAAATTTCAATGTAAATACCGTTTACATTGAGGAGAGAGATAGTACTAAAGGGGATGGAATTTTAACTAAAACAATTCTTTTTCTAAGAAATAAGAGTATTTGTTATTTTAAAGTTGCGCCAATAAAACCTCTTAGTAATAAGTTTAAAAGAATATGCGCTTTAATTCCTTTGTTTGAAAGCCAAAAAATAGAATTTTTAAAAATAATAAGTAAAAATGTAATATCTGATATTTACAGCTACAAAGGAGACGGCAAAACAAAAGATGATGCACTTGATTCTCTTGCAAATGCATATCTTCTTTTAACACTAAATTATAAAGAAAAATTATTTCATTTCGGCAAGTTTAAATATTTATAATTTGATCTAAATTTTTAAATGTTAATTTAAGTTTGTTATTAGCAACTATTTAAAAATTTTTTTCCCATATTGTTTTTATTAAGATTTACTTTGTCCTAATCTTTGGCAATTTTAAAAAATTTAAAACAATTAAATTTTTTTTTAAATAATGCAATTTTTTATAAAAAATACAAGATTAATATTAAAACTTTTAAAAGTTTTGAAAAATCAATTTTTAATTTAATTGTTTGGGAAATTTTTTAGATATGATTTATAATTGAATTTCTATAAATTTTTATTTTAAGGATTTGCTATGAGAAGTAGATTTTTTTTTGTATATTTATTTTCAGCTTTATTTTTTTTGTTTAGCTGCAATGCCTTTTTTACAGGTGAAGAGGAAAAAACTTTAGAGGATTTGGATAAAAAGAGAGAAAAATTAAATTTTACAGATGAACAAAGGTTGAAAGTTTTAGATACTATTAAAAGCCAGCTTAATAGTGACTCTAAAAAAATTGCTAGAGTTGACGAATATTTCAGACAATTAGAGGATTCTAAAAGAGATGTTATTTTGCAAGTATTTTCAATTGGATTTGAATATATAAGCTTTAAAGAAGCAGAATCTACAAAATCAGAAAATAGAAAAGCTAATTTAGATGCTTTAAAAATCGATTTTGAATCTAAACTAAAACATTTTAATTACACAGAAGAAGATTTTGATAAATTAGTAGAGGACTTTAATAAGTTTATTGAATCTTCTGTCTAGTAGAATATATTTAATTTAAGAAAATTTAAACAAGTTTATTATAAAAATTATTATTTAATAATTTTGATAATTTAAAAAGACCAATAAGGCATTTTATTTATTCAATGTATTTCAAGGGGAGAGAAATATGAGGATGGCTTTTTTACTTATTTTTTTCATATGGCTTTTTGGTTGTAGTTCTTTTAATTCGCACAATAAAAATCCATTAACATCCCATAATAAGGAGAGAACTTCTAATTATAACAGAGAATATTATCAAAGGAATAGAGAAAAACTTAAATTAAGAGCAAGAGAGCGATACCGTAGAAACAGAAAAAGCTAGATTAAATTTAAAAAATTAAACTGATTAAAAATTTGAAAGTAATTTTAATATTAAGCAATATATTTAAGTTGATTGTTAAATTTATGTAAAAGATGTATGTGTTAATTATTTAAATCTTTTATGGTTTTAAAATAAATTAAAATAAATTAAATTAAATTAAATTTTAATTAGGAGAATATACATGAAGAGATATATTTATGTGTATGTATTGGTAATAATAGTAAATTCTTGTTATTTAAATAATTTTTCTAATATGAATAAAAATAGTCCTAATAAATATAATTTAAATTTTGTCGAACTTTCTTTAACTGAAAGAGAAAGTGCTATTTTAAAAGTTCAAAGAAAGTTTAAAAGTCTTACTGATAAAATAAGCTCTAGAATTTCTAATTATAGTGAGATTAAGGTTAGTAATTTCTTTAGCGAATCTAATGAACAAAAAATCAATCTTTTAAACAAAATACTAGAGATTTTAAAAGTACAGCATGGTTTAATGGAAAAAAGTAGCAATAGTATAAGCAGGCTTAACATGTCAGGAGGCAATTATGCTGTTCTTGATCCACAGCCAGAATTACGACTTTTAAATCAAAAATATTCAGATATAGATGAAAAATTAAGAGAAATATGTAATTACATTCTTAGTAACAATATTGACTTTAATAAGACTTTAAAGGATCTCTCTTCTTTAAAAGAGAGTTCTTTAGCACTAATACAAAAATAAGCTTTAATTTATTATTATTTTTTTCACTTTATTTTGTGAGGTTAAAACAGAAACTGTTTTAAAAGGAGTAAATAAAAAAATAAAATTGATTTTTTAAAAAAACTTTTTTAAAAATAGAGCCAAAATTTGACTCTATTTTTAAAAATAATTTAATCGTCTAAAGGTTTTATTTCTGATAGGGCAAATCTTTCTGAATTGTTTGTGTTCCACCCCGTCCATCTATCATTTTTAAAAAGATAATTTCCCGCAGAGCTGTATATTGGAATTATTGGGTAATCATTTTCAATAATTATTTCTTCAGCTTTTTTAAACAGCGTTAATCTGATTTTTTCATCCACTTCAATCTCAGCTTTACTTAAAAGTTCGTCAAGTTCAAGATTTGAATATCCGTAAGATGAGAGATGAGAGGTTTTAGTTTCAAATATATTAAAGAATGCCATGGGATCTAAATAATCTCCTTGCCAGGACCTTACTGAGAGCTCATAATGCCCTTTTAAAATGTTTGATATGTAATTATTCCAAGGTTCAGGCTCAACTTCTATTTCAATATTTAAAACTTTTTTCCATTGGCTTTGAATAAAGTTTGCAATTTCCTTTCCAAGGTCATTTTTGTTGTATTTGATTGTAAGAGTTGGAAATTTTTTCCCATCCGGATATCCAGCTTCGGCTAAAAGTTTTTCTGCTTTTCGTGGGTTGTATAGTCTTAATTTTTTCCCATAATTATAATTATTAATATTAGGAATCACTTTTCTTGTTGCTTTAAAGTTATTATCAAGCACTCTGTAAACCAATGTTTCTCTGTCAATCGCAAGAGATAATGCCTCTCTTACTTTTGGATTGTCAAGGGGTTTAATATTTGTTTTTAATGAAAGAAACCCGGTTTGGATAATATCAGCTGAATAAAAGTCTTCTCTTAAGATAAGCTCATTAATAAGGGTTAAGGGGATGCTGTTAAAAATAGCATCTATTTCATTATGTTCATACATGCTGTAAATTCTTCGGGCATCGTTTATAGTAACAAATGTAAGCTCACTAATCGCAACGTTTTTAGCATCATAAAATTTTATATTCTTTTCAAGAGATATTTCTTCGTTTAAAATTCTTCTTTTTAGTTTAAAAGGTCCGCTTGTTACCATGTTTTCTGCGCTTGTCCATTTATTTCCAAACTTTTTAATAATATGGGTAGGAACAGGTATAAATATTGAGTTTGTAAGCAGATCAAGAAAATATACTGTTGGCTGGGAAAGAGTTATTTCTAAAGTTTTCGCATCAATTACTTTTATTCCAACTTCTTCTGCATTTAATTTTGTTTCGTGAAATTCTTTTGCATTTTTTATTTTTGATGTTAATAGGCTAAGAGCTGGTACATTCTCTTCAGTCTCTAAGGCCATTATGTATGAGTTTCTAACAGTATCTGCTGTTATTTTAACACCATCGCTCCAATAAATGTCGTCTCTTAAGTGGAATGTGTAGCAAGTTTTGTCAAAAGAAATGTCCCAACTTTTTGCAAGTCCTGGCCTGTACCCACCTGTTTTAGGGTCCCCCCTTAAAAGTCCAACAAATAGTTCATTTATAATTAAAGTGCCAAATTTATCACTACAAAACTGCGGATCAAGCGATGTTGGTTCGTGTCCAATTCCAACTCCAAAAATAAGATCATCTTTTGCTTTAGAAATTGTGCACGAGTTTGCAATCATAATTAGTATTGCTAAAAACAGTGTTTTTTTTATTATCATGGGATTTTAATCCTCTCCTTTTATTGTCTATATTTCTATAATTAATTTATTTTATAGCAAATTATATTGCAATTTATTTTTTTAAAATACACTTAACAAAAGTGTTAAATGTCCTAAATGCTTATTGGGTTTTTGTTTATTAGTTTGAAATGCTTTGAGTGTAATTAAAATGCAATTAAGGTTTAAAATAGCAGATAGGTTTAAAATAGCAGATAGAAAATGTTCTTTATTCAGGCAAAAAAAAGATATAAGTTGATCCTAAAACTACAAATAGGGTCTTGAGACCCTATTTGTAGTTTTAAAGAAGTTTTCAATGAATTGTTAATTTATAACAATAAATAAATATATATCTCGCTTTGTTTTTTTTCAAATAAAATTTGAATCTTTATTTTAGGGTTTAAAACTTTTGTTTTCTACAAAAATTTAAGTTTTTGATTTTCTTTTTTTACTTTTAAACAGTAAATAACACGATAAATAAGATTGATTTTTTATGTCTTGATAATATTAGAAAATGAACTATAATGGCGACTTATTTTATGGGAGGTTTGAATGAAAAGGATAAGTATTTTATCACTACTATTATTGACATTTTCTTGCAAACAGTATGGCGATGTTAAGGCACTTACAGAAATTGCTCCTGATTCTGGTGGTGATGGCTCTCTTATTGCTAGCGATAGTTTATCAACTAAAGATCTAATTGCCGAAAAAGGACCTACTTTAACATCACAGGAGTCTGAGAAGTTAGAGGCTTTAAAAGTCTTTTTAAAAGACGCAATGGGTGCTAATGGCAAAAAAGGAGATGTAAAAGCTGAGTATGAGAAATCTTATAAAGAATTTTTCAATTGGCTTTCTAAGGATGTTGACAAGCAAAAAGAGTTTGTAGGTTGTTTTAACAATATTTGTGGCATTATTGCTAAAGCAGTGGATGCAAGTAAAAAAAGGTATAGTAGCGACAATAAAGAATCTTTAGGGTTTAATGAATATGTTTGTTACGATATTAAAACCAAGACCGGAGATGATTTAAGTTTATTTTTCCAAAAGGTAGCTGATGCGTTTGGCACTGAGGAGTACAAAAAGGAAGATGAGGATGATGATGAGAATAATCAAAAGCCTGAGAAATGCAATGAAGAGATTTTCAAAGTAATCAAAAGAGTGTTTACTGAAAGTGAGAGTAATAATGAATTGAAAAATTTGAAAAGTTTAAATAGTTATAATTTAGATAAATAAATAGGAATGTGTAAACATTTGAGTTATGTTTTATATAAAGGCAGGTTCTAGTTAGAACTTGTCTTTTTTGTGCTTTAGGTGACTTTTAAGGCACCTTTGCAGGGCTATATCTTAGGTTATGGGTGATAATAATAACACAAAGAGCAATTTTCAAGATTTTAAATTTAATAATGTTGAATTTGCTAAAGAATTGTCAACCAAGGTTATCAAGTCTTCCTTAACAATAGAGGCTAATTTAAATAAAATTTTAAATACAAAAAATTTGGATGATGCTTGTCTAAAGGCCGAGAGCTCAAAATTAAAACTTATTTCTACGATTAAGCTAGCTAAAAAGCTAAACAACCACATGCTCTTAGAATTTGATAAAATTCCTTTTGATTTTGATATTCCCATAACATTTAGCATTGTTGACAAGATTTTAAAGGTATTTTATTGGACAATAGTCAATTTTGATTCTCATACAGTAAATGAAATTGAATTAATAGGGTTAAAAGAGATTGATTTTTTATATGAGGAGGAAGAAGGAATGAAAACCGCAGAAGAAGAGATTAGTAGTATTAAAAATCGCAAAGAGAGAGAATTTCTTTACGATTTGTTTTTAGTTATGAAATTTACATTTCAAGCAGACAAAGCGTTAATAAAGGCAATCAAAGCGTCTCTTTTGGCAACATCTTTTATTGCTCAAAGGGGGATAGAAGGCAAGCAGGTTTTGTTTTTTTATATTTAGCTTATGTTTATTTGATTTTCAAATATGTTTAAATATTAAAAGGTAGAGAAACAACTCTCTACCTTTTTAATATTTATTGGGATTGGATAAAGTATTAATTTAATTTTCTTTTTAATATCAATTTATAATGTTTATCTTTTAACAATGCGCGTAACAGTAAACAGAATATTTTGTAAACTTTACTTTTATTCTTAAATTAATATTAGCATAAATACTTTAAAACGTATTGGTTTTTTTATAAAATTTTAAATGAATTTTAATATTTAAGTTTTTATAAAAAAATATTATTTGATAATTCATATTAAATAATAATGATTTGCATAAAATACAGTTTTTGATATAATAATGTTTAATGATATTTAAAAAAATGGTTAATGAATTTAAAATGGAAATAAAAAACACTAACTTCAAAATTAATCCTGTTGATGTTTACAGATATTCAATTTTTTTTAGGAATTACATAGACAGTACAGCAGAAGATGCACTAAAAAATGGAATTAATTTAAGCTTACTTGAAACTTCTTGTTTAAAAGAAAGTAGAGATTTTCTTTCAAGCTTAAAGGTGGAATTAAAAGAAGCTCTTCTTGAAGCAATAATAAGTTACAGATTTAATGGAGCAGGATACATTTTAGTAAAACCCAAAGGTGAAGATGAAGATTTAAGCAAAAAGGTTAACAACGAATTGCCCACAGGTTTTAAATATTTAGATTTTCAAAAAATTATTAACAAAAGAGAATCTGAGTACATAGAATATCTTTCAAGTTCAAAAGACTTAGATGGTATTAACCAGAAGGCAAGAGTTGTAAAAATAGATAAAAGTAGAGTAATAATTTATGAAAATTATGATTATGTTTTAGGCTCACATGAGCCTGTTTATACACAAAGTTTGCTTTTTAATATTTGTCTTTTAGAGCAAATTTATTTAGAGATAGAAAAAAGAATAAGAAATTATAATTTTTTGTTTTACAAAGACGAACATTTGGTAGGACTTGTTGAATCTTTAGAGCTTGCAAAAGAGGAAATTAGCGTTTTACTAAACAATAATAAAGGCATATTTTCTAACTTTTTTAAAGGGCAAAAGCCAAACAAAAGTTGCTCAGCATTAAGCAGCGCTTCTGAGCAGCTTGGCAGAGAGCTTGGCAAGATTAAAAGCACTCTAAACAATGATGGAATTTTTTATACAGCATCAGAGAATGCACGCCTAGAAGTAATAAAGTATGATTTAGAGTTTTTAAAAGATGCATTTGAACTTGTTAAAGCAAAAATTGGTGCTGATACTAAAGAGCCTCTTACTAGAAGTTTTAATGAACAAGTTAAAGGCCTTGGCAGCAGTGGCAAGGGAGACAAAAGCAATTATTACGACTATTTAAAAGGCGTACAAGAATCTGTTGCTAATGCATGCAATCTTAAGCTTAACAAATATTACAGATTGAATATGAAGTTTAACGAGCTTGAAGTTTTAAGCTATGAGCAAAGACTTGAGAGAGACAATTTGCTTCTTGATGTTTATTTTAAGTATTTAGAGTTAATTAAAAATGAAAATTTAAGTCACAAGGCAAGAGAAAATTTAAAAGAACAATTAAGTTTAGTTATTTAAAAGGAGTAATTATGGAAAAAATGGCTTCAAGTTTGGATTCCAAAACTAAAAGCGACCAAGAAGATTCAAAAAAGCTAGCTGCAAGCAATGAAGTTTTAGGGGACGATTTGATTGAGGAGTTTTTAGAATATAAAAATCAAAAAAGTGCTAATAATTCAATTAGTTTTTCTCACAATGATTTAAGAGAATCTGTTGAGATCAATAAACTTGCAAATGATAATTTAAGTTTTGAGTATAATACAGAAAATCTTTTAGCAAAAGGGTATTCTTTTCAAGAAGTTGTAAAAGGTCAAGCTGAAGAGCTTATTAGAAAGTATGTAAAAGCAACTCAAATCTTAGCAATAGCTGGAACTAACAATCTTGATGAGATTGACTTATCGTCTCGTGCAATACTAATAAGGGTTGCAAAGACCAATATTGATCAGAATAAGAATGCTGAAAATTCATATAAAATAATAAATTTTCAAAGAACAAACTCAAATCAAAAAAACAATTTAAGAAACAAGAATACTTTTTTTAGCACACATCATGATTTAAGAAAAGCAATGTTTAATGAGTGGGAAGAGCTTAAGCGCGAATTTTATTGTAATAAAAAAATATTAGCTTAAATTTTTGTAATTTAAGCTTTTAATAAAAAATTAATTTAAAAAAGGAGATTATTAATGAGTGATTCAATTGATTTTAAAAAAGAGATAGAAAAACTAAAAGCATCAAAAGTAGAACTTGAGAGTCAGCTTGAAAGTTTAAAAAAAAATCAATCTCAAAAAATTGTTTTAGACAAATTGCAAAGTGTTAATACTAACAGTTACCCTGTGTTTGAGAGCAATTTTAAATTTCAAGATGAGGGATTGTATTTTGCGCAAAAAGGCGGACTTAAGAGTTCTTCTGCTGACAAGTTTGAAAATTATCAAGCTCAAGATTTTTGCTACAAATGTGGGGTTAAGCTAGTTGTTAATGGCTCACATTTACAAATAGCAAGAGGCGGCGGGAGCGATCTTTATGGGGTTTGTGTCGACTTTGATGATTTTTCAAGAACCGGTACGGTTGTCCCAATGACTTGCAGTTTTGAATGTATTTTGATTGCTAAAGAGAAAACAATTAAAGCAGGAGATAAATTAATAATAAACAGCGAAGGGTTTTTAGAAAAAGCTTTTGAGAATGCATCAATTATTCACGCTTTAGCGTTAGGATCTGCTGAAGAATTTAAAGACAAAAAAGATGTTTACGGAGTTAGGGTTCTTTTTTTGGTTAAACATATAAAAGATGCAATTTAAAATAGGAGAATTTAAAATGGATGAGAGCATATTAAATAACGACGAGTATGTAAACGTAGTAAGGGATGTTTTAGTGCAGGAGTGTCCAATTCCTGAGTATTATCATTTTTTAGATTCACAGCAAATAGAGAGTAGTAATATTTCTCTTGGAAGCGATAGGATTATTAAGTGGTATTCTAATTTAACAGATATTCCCACACTAAAGGTTAATGATTTTAACACAGTCTCAACAATAAAGTTTCAAAGACAAATAGTAAAAATTAATTATTTGCCTTTTCAGTATGCATTTACGTACTATGCACCAGACGGAAAAGTTAGTGTACAGGCAAACACAAATATTAACATGAGAGAAGGACTCTTGGGAGCAATAATTGAGATACAAAAGTTAATGAGCGTTCATTATTTAAAAGGTGGACTTGCGCTTTCAAAAAGCAAAAAAAGAACTCTTCTTGTTGATGAGTCTAACAATGAAACTATGTACGGACTTTTAAATCTTCCAAACCAAATAGACAAAACAATTAAACAGACAAACATATTAGATCAAATAAAATCAATAAATGATGATCTTGGAAAGATTAATTTAGAAGATGAGAGAAAAGTGCCTTTTAAAATACTTACAACTAGCAAAATCAAAGGTCGTTTACTTGAGAGACTTCCAAATAATAATTATTCATACAAAGACATGCTTTTTGATTTTATAAGTGCAATTAATAATGATGCAAATATTGAGCTTGAGACTACAAATTTGTTAGACGATGAAATTTTAATATATCCAAGAAACAGCAAATTATTACTTTTAAAAGACGGTCACCAACCGGTATTAAATTCATACACAGAAATCTCAAGCAGTAATTTTAGAACAAGTTTTCTTGACTTTTCTATTGGAACAATTTTGGCAACAAAAAATTCAATCCTTAGAATAAAATTGAGCTAAAAAATGAATCAAAGCAAAACAGACGCTGATGAGGCTCTTAGCGAAAATTTACAAACAGTATATAAGCAAATACTTGAGCTTTTAATGCTTGATTTTAAAGATCTAAGCATTAAAGAATTTTCTCTGTATTTAAATTTACTTGAAAACATTTTAATTCTTAAGCGAATAAGAATTAAAAGCTTAAATGATTCTACAATGTTTATTCTAATTTATTATTTTATTGGCTGTGAGTTAAAAAAACGAAACAGATTGAAAGGTTTTAATTTAAGTAGCATCAAGTCTGAAAAATTTAAAGAGATATCATTAGAATATTTTCCTACGACTCTTAGTAGCAGAAGTTGTGGGGGTGATTTTTGTGAGTATTTAGATAGTTTAATAGAAGAGTTAAGAGTAAAAGACTCTTTAATAGGAGTAGTTAAATGAAATCTTTAGAGATGATTAATTTAGGATTAAGTAATATTATAAATACATATTCACAAGATCTTTTTTTTTGTAAATTTAGAACAATCAAAGATCCAATTAATGCATCTTATGAAACTAGATTTCAAAGCCGCGATGCTGTTGGTTTTAAAGGAATATTTTTATTAATAAGTCCAGAAGAAGTAGCTGAGATTGAAGGTGTAAATATTTTTGACAAAAGTAGTTACGCCAAGGTGTATACTCTTGAGAGTTTTGAATTTGAGTGTGGAGATTTGATTAAGGTTTATGATGATTTTTATTCGATCTTAGGGGTTCAAAAGAGCTACAAAGAAGGTCTAAATTACAACATGCTAGTTTTAAGGAGTTCTTGTTAAGTATGAAAATTAGATTTAAAGACATTTGTTCTTTTAATACAGAAAATAGTATTAATATTAAATCGGAAGAACTTGAAAAAGAGATTACTTTCAAACTAGCAAAGGTTGCGTACAAAGAGTTTTATTCTAATATTTTTTCAAACAAAGGAATAAAAACAACTTTTAGGAAATCTATCCAAAAAGGCCTTGTTGAAATAAAGGATCAGTTTAGAGTTTTTTGTAAGAATTATTTACTTAGCAGACAAGAGCTTGAGTCAAAAAGATCTTTTAATACTAAAGAATTTAAGAGTTTGATTAACAATATTGAAAAACGCAGTCTTTTGAAAACAAAAGAAAAGGATAGTTATGATTGTAGGGCTAAATGAATCTGTACAGTTTTTAATAAAAATACTTTCAAAATTTAAAGAGTATTTAGATCTTAAAGAAATAGAATTAGAAATCTTAAACACTTATAACCACCCTTATTTAGAAAAGTTTGCTACAAATGCTAGTAATTTAGTTGTATTAAAAAGCGAGTCTTTCGAAGGGCTTACTCCTAGAAATCTAAGGGGTAGAAATTTTGGTAAAACATCTAATGAGTTTAGATTAAGGTTTTCGCTTTATTTTTTAAGTTTTACCTTATTAAAAGCTTATAAAAATTCTTATAAGAGTATATGCAAAGTGTATGAACACTTTTTAGAATTTTTACATGAGAATAGATTTAGGTTTGAATTTACAAAAGAGCTTGATGATGATTCTTGTTTGCTTTTAACTTATTATCTTTCTTCGGTTAGCAATTTAAATAATGATGGGCTACTTGGTGTTTCTAATATGAGGAGCAATATGTGTTTTAGTTTTAATCAGATTTTTGTTGCAAACATACAAGTGTTAAAACAAGAGAGATAAATATTTATAAAAAATTAAAAAAATAAAAAATTAAAAAAAGAAGTTAAAAAAGGAGGATAAATGCCAAAAGATACAATAAGCGTTAGTTTGGCGCAAAACAAAATAGTTGCTAATAGGATTAATTATTACAACCCGCTTTTAATCTACAAAAGCAGTGTTTTAGCAAGTAAATATTTAGCACTAAGTGTTACAAATTTTTCTAAGCTTTTAAAAAAACTTGAGATGCAAAAGGATCAGGAGTCTGATTCTTCTAAAAAGAAAGTAGCAGAAGGCGAGTTAATCGTTTTAGAAAAAGCAATGGGTGATTTTTTTGGACAAGACGGACTTAAATCTGTTGATTTTTATGTTTACAATCAGATTAAAGAGATTAAAGATTTTTTAAAATCCAATTTACATCCGTTTGTAGTTTTTGTAAATGAATCAGGAGACAGTATTAGTAGTGATTTTGAAGTTATTAGAAAAGCATACAATTTTATTGTAATTTCTACTAAAGACAATACTTTATCGAATTTTTTAAAAGGTAAAGACAAAGGTGAGTTTAAAAATATTATTGCTGTTTACAGCGGTAATGAAAATTTGCATCTTAAGTTTACAGCAATGTATTTGCATCAAGCAAGCATTTTTCATGCTGTTAATCCTTATGGGATGATTTTAAATTCTACTCCTATTTATGATGACTCTCTTATTGAATCTCTTAGAAAATCCAATATTAATTTTTATTCTCTTTTAAATGAAACTGGCAATGATGGCATTTTAGCTTTCAAAGAAGGGGTTAGTCTCTCAGGAGATCCGATTGATGAGGCTTTTACGCTTTATTATATTAGAAATGAAGCAATCAAAGAGCTTATTAGGATTTGGAATAAAAACAGTAGAGCTAACAGTAAGCTTAGTGCTTTAAATTTGGACGGCAATTTGCCAAACGAATACACAGCAGGGCTTGAATGTTTTTTCCATGAACTTAAACAAAGAGGTCTTATTGTCTTTTACAAAGAGATTAAAGTTAAGATCGACTCTTCTCAAGGTTTGAGTTTAAGCTTAGAAGTTGCGCTTAAGTATAATGATAGCTTTAATAGTGTTAATTTAATAATCACTGCACAAGAGATAAATGAATATTTAAGGAGAGCATCATAATGAAAGAATATTATTCATTAGATTTAATATTTTTTAGCTTTAATGACAATTTAATAGACAGAGGTACTCTTGAGTACAGTACAGAGCCTAATGTAATGGCCAAGGCAAGCACAGAAGACAGAAATTTTCCAATTCCAAGCTTTAGAGATCCAAGAACCGTTGTTCATATTTTTGATTTAGAAGTAATCAAAGGATCTTTTGATTACAAGCTTTTAACAAAGCTAAGCAATGAGCAATTTTACGGGAATGTTCCTAAAGCTCAAAAGTTAAAAAGATTGGTGTTTAACGATCAAATGGGATTAAAAATCATTTCAAATAGTGCTTTTTTTGCAGAAATACCAACTAGAAAGTATTCATCTGATAATGATACGGTTAAGTTTACAATTCATGCAATCAATTGCAATGTTGAGAAGGTAAGTTGACCGAATAATAAAAATGTTTAATTAAAGGATAAGAATATAAAATGAGATATAAGTTAAAAATATTAACCAGAGCTAAAACCTATACATATATTTTAAAAGACATTCCCATGTACGATTGGGACAATGTTTTAGGATTTGATGTTGAGCGAGATGAACTTATTAGCAAGCTTAACGATCTGCAAACATTAAAAGAAATAACTAAATTAATGATCTCAAGAGGGTTTTTAGATGAATTTTATGAAATCCTAAATAAAGAGAGAAGATATTCTGAGCTTTACAAGTATGCTCTGCCTACAATTCTTTTTTCAGTTCAGTATTCACTTTTCCAGACAATAGCAGGTTTTAAACAGCCTGGTTTGGTTTACATTGAAAGTTTTCAAGACAAAAACGGGGATTATATTAAGTACGATTACATTGATCAAAGGTGGAGTTATGATTTTTTAATAACAAACAGCAAGTCTTTAGGCCTAGATCAAGAAGATTTTGTAAAAACTGGTTTTGAGTCTTTAATTCAAGAAGGTGTTAATGAATAAGGCAGAGATTACAACTAATTATTTAAAATACATAGACTATTTAACAAGAGAATCTAATAAGTATTATTTTCCTATTGTAATGGGCGTTTGCACATACAAAGATGTTAAGAAAATGCGCTACGAAGAGCTTTTAGAGGTTAATCGGGTAGCTAATTTAAAGCTTAACAAGGAAATGTACGAGAGGGTTTTGTCTTTTGGTTGTATGATTTAAAGGTTTTTATGTACGAAGAAAAAAATAATGAGGATAAATTTACAATTACATTAGAAGGCGTGCTTGACAGAAATGCCACTAAGAGTAATTTAAAAAAAGAGCTTTCAAGTTTAAAAAAGGAAATTTTTTTTAATCAGACTGGTTTAAGTTTAAAAGGTAGTAAAGATTTTTTATCCTCAAGTCTTGAGAGACTAAAAAGCCCTCAAAGACTTGAAAACAACAATCTACAAAAATTAGCAAGTTTTAAATCTGTTTTAAGAAACAATCCTTTTAAGGATTTTTTAAGCTTAGATCTTTGGGAAAACCCTTCAGAGAGTTTTTTAAAAGATTTAGATTCTTTAAAAGACAAAAGTGGTGTGGCTAGCAATCATTTTGTTGTTAAAAAAAATAATATTAGCTCTTATTTAGAGCCAGAAATAGATAAATTAGATTTAAATTCTAGCAGTCAATATTCATATTTTAAAACTGAAAATATTAAAAATGTTTTTAAGCAAAATTTTAGTGACAACTTTAATAAGGATCAAACCAATAAAACATTAAAAGATTATAGATTAAATTCTAATTTTGACAAGATCAAGCTTAGCTTTGTCAAGGATGATTTACAAGAACCATTGGGTTTGAAAAACGAAAATAATCAGACTGTTTGGGAGAATTTGATGTCTTTTAAAAATTTTTTAAGAGACTCAAATTTGGTTGATTTTTTTAATATAAGAGATCGTTTTAATGATTTTAAATTATTTTTAAATGAATTTCAAAATTTAAAAGACAAAAAGGTTTTCCAATTAAGTCTTGAAAACTTTATTTGCAAAGATAGTCAGAAAGAAAGTGTAAATAAAATGCTCAAAGGGCAAAGATCTTTTGAAACAGAGTTTGAGAGAAATGATTTTTTAAGAAAACTTTATGTTCTTCAAAGTTCACAAAATTCAAATTTAAATGATTTCTCTTTTATGGTTGAGCTTGTGCAGAAATTGAAAAATGAAGGCTTTGCAAAAAATGATTCAAAAGCTATTAGCCTAATAAGCGATTTTTTAAGCGCAAAGAGTAACTTAGAAAAAGTTTTAAGTTTTAACAATATGCCTTCAATTTCTCTAAAGGATATAGAAGTTGAGCCTGAAGTTTTAAATAGCAGTAAAATAATAGACAGTGTTTCTAAGCCAAGATTAGATCCACTTTTAGAAAAAACCGTAGAACTTTTAGAATGGGCTAAAAGTTACGATTTTACTAGCAGTGTAGTAGACCCTTTAAGAAATACTTTTTCAAATTTTAGCAATCTGTTAAGACAGGCATTAGAAAGCTTACCTTTGGTTGAGTGTATTACAAATGCGTTAAGAGACGGTGGTGGATTTAGTGCAAGAGGAATTGATGATGATTCTAGAATGCCTTAGTAAATTAAAAAAGGAAATTAAAAGAGGTTTTAAGTGATTAAGCAAGCTACTAGGTTAATAGAAGATGTTGTAAATCAAATTTCAAGCTTAGCAAGCATTTCTAATTTTGTTTTACTTTTCCCAAGGCTTGATTTTAAAGGACTTGGGTACATTCCCCAACTGTTTTTTATTTTTGTAAAGAATGATCTAATAGAAGAAAATCTCTCAAGCATAAGCTCGGACCGTGCGGTAATTGATTTTACAAATACAAAAAGTGAATATGTGAACTTTAACATTACTCCAAGGCCAGAGATTATAACAATTAATAAAGGGATTTTGTCATCTATTTATGACAAAACCTTACTACGGGCTTTAAAAGAAACCCCTTTTATGAACAGTGTTTTAGAATTTAATAGTAATTTTATAAAAATGCAATTTAGACAGAAGTTTAACTTAGGGGTTTATTACAGTATGTACAGTCCTTCAGTAGGATTTCACGAGGTGGTAAGTATTAATTCATTAAAGCTTAAAGATACAGTTTATCTAGAAGAGGTAGAAGTTAGTTTGCAAGTAAAAATTTGCAAAACGTTTAATATTTTAACCTATAAAGGTTAAAATATTAATTAAACACAACTTAATATTGGGAGAATATTGATGAGCCAGTTTAAGCTTATTTTGATATTTGTTTTGTTTATTGCTTCAACAATATATGCAAGCGTAGCAAGACCATTTGATTTTAAAAAATGGAATTTTAAAAAAGACATAGATTTGGCTTATGTATTAATTTATGATGTTGATAATGGGATTTTAATCAAATCCCAAGATAAAGCCGGTAGCATTAAAAGTCAAGAAGTACTTGCTAAACTTAATAAGTTAAATGTTTATTCTAATAGTTTGCATAAAATAATAAAAAAAAGACTTTCTAGGAGTAGATTTCAAAAAGAGGTAAAATTCCCCATACTTAAGATCTTGAGAAGATATAAATATTTAACAAAAAATTACAAAAATAAAAGGTTTATTGAAAATCCGGAATATACAAAACTTATTGTAGAGAGAAATATTAAAATAGTTCTTTTCCTAGAAAACTATTTTAAAGCTAAGTTTGAGAATGTAAAATCTCATAAAAAGATTAAAAAAAGAATGGATGCTAATCGGAGTAGCTTAAAGTCTTTAAGGGATAAAACTAACAACTCTGGTAGATCAAGGTTTTCAAACTTCAAAACTCCAAAAAGTTCACAAGGTTTAAAAAAATGTAATAAAAAACGAATCTTAAACAAGTATGATCTTAACCGGGCAGATGGCGAGCTTTCAGACGAGCTAGAAAGTAGTCCAGATGAGCTAGAAAGTAGTACAGATGAGCTAGAAAGCAGCCCAGATGAGCTAGAAGAAAGTAGTGACTCAGGTGAGCTAGAAAGCGAGTATAATGTTAATGAAGAAACCCAAAGTGAAGATGAGTTTTTTGATCTTCAAGAAGATCAATTTAACTAATTTTTAATTTAAAGATTTTATTTTGATTTACTTTATAAAGCTAGAATAATTTTGATTTGGAGAATATTAATGAAAAAATTAATTTTAATTTCTTTGTTTGTTTTAAGCGTTAATGTGTATTGTTACGATCTTCAAGATGATGAAGAGATTGCAGTCAAGTTTTTATACGAAGAGATAAAAATTAGTGGCAATTTAAACGAAGATCATTCTATTTCTTCTGTTGAAAGTTTAATACAAAATGTAATTAATAAAATAGGATCTGAGAATATTTTAAGCATTGAGCACAATATAACTTTTAATGGTGTTTCTGTAATGGTAACCTATAAAGTTAAAAAGCTAAGTTAGCAAGGTTTTAAGTTTAAGGTAAATTGGTAGATTTGTGAGAGAAGTTTTTTTAATTTTTATTTTATTTTTTTGTTTAGCTTTTAATTTACACTCCTATACTGTTGGGGGGAATGATGGAATTGTTAAGGTTAAAATTTTCAATTTCAAACTGAATCAGCAGAGATCTTTTGAAGAACTTGAGAGAGATTTAAGACTTTTTATTCAAAAGGTAGGTTCAAAAAATGTTTTAAACATTAATCATAAAATTTTGTTCACAGGGGTAGAGGTTGTAGTAATGGTGATTTATAAATTAAATTCATAAGAAAATCCATAAGAAGATTAAATTTCTCTGGTGATTTTGATTTATTAGTTTGTTAATTTAAAAAAGGAGTTTTATTTAAAAAGGATGTTAATATTTCAATACGATTTTAAGATTGAATTTTACAATGCAGTCGATTCTAAGAATAGCATTGGCGGTAGACTTGCAGGTTTAAGGCCTAGAGTTGTTATTGTTACTCAAAATGGTTCTCCGGATTTGAATATTGTTATTCAAAATACATATTCTTTGAACAATTTAATAATTGGCAAAAAAGCCAAACTTCAAATTTTTAATGCGCCTTTAAATTTTTCTGATTTCAAGAGTGCAGATATTGTGAAAATTTATTATAAGAAGTTTACGCATCAGCAAGATTATCAATTTATTATGGCTGGGTATTTAGGAGCACCTGTTGAAAAAATTGGTGGTCTTGAAAATTTTAGTTTTGAGTGCGAGCTTTATCTTTTGTCTAAGGATACTTTTTTAGAGAGGAAGTTTGAATATAAAAATTTCAAAGGTAGTACTATTGTTGATGCAATAGAGCATGTGTTTAAGGACAAAGCAATCTTTTGTATGAATGAGCTTGGAAAAACAAGAGTCATTAATGAGAGCTTTGCTTGCAATTCGCCAAAAGGATTAATAGAACACTTAATACGACTAGGATACGTTGATGTTGTTGTTGTTGACATTGGAAACTTTGGGCAAGATGTTGATTCGAAATTTATTTTTACGAATTTTGGACAATTTATTTCTGGCGAGCGTAAAAGACTTGAAGATTATGGACTTTTGTTTGTACCCCAAAGAGATGTTGGGGCTTTTAAGAGTTCTAATTTAAACTTTTATCAAGCACAAGTAATGTTTACTCACAACATTAGAATTGGAGAGAGCTTAAGCTTTAAAGACAGGTATGGGAATAATGTTGATTGTAAGGTTAAAAATACTAGTGCTAGATTAAGTAGTACTAGAGAGTGTGTTTTAAATCTTGAGCTTTACTCTGAAGATAAAAAAGGAATGTATTATGGAAAATAATGTTTATAGGTTAAGTAGTTTAAAAGGTTCTTCTGTTAGTGTGCTAAAGCAGTATCTTTTTGAGAATGTTTTTATTTGCAGAATAGGTATTATTAAAAGTTTTGACTTTAAAACCCAAACAGGGGTTGTTGCTATTAAAGAGTATGAAGGGTTAGAGATTAGTACTAAAAATATATCTAACTTTAATCTTGATTTAGCAGAAGAAGATGAAGTAGTTTTACTTCAAAGTAATTTTAATCTTTTCCAAGAAAGCGACAATAATCATTTTGACAAAAATTATTATTACATTTTAAGTGTTCTTAACCCCAAAAAGATTGGTATTAAGCTTGATGAGTTTAGAATGAATTTAAAAGAGTTTGACACACAAAGTGAAAATATAAAATTTAAAGCTAAAAAATTAATTATTGATGCAGATAGTATTGAGATTAAAGGTAATTTAAAAATCAATGGAACTAATTTCGAAAATCATATGCACAGTTCTGGTACTCTAACTTATGTCAATAGTAGCGGTGCTCCAACAGTTACAACTGGGAAAACGGGTCCTCTTATTTGATATAGGCTTGTTAATGGGGTTTTTAGTGATTATTTTCTTCTACTAATAATAAGATTAAGTTTTTTACTTGGTTTGTAAACTCTTTTGTTGCGTCAATTATTTGAATGATATTGCTATTTGTTAATTTAGATTGAACTTCTAGTGCTTTTTTTATGTTTTTGTATTCATTTTTTACTTTAGTAAATTTTTCAGCCAAAACTTTGTATTCTTGGGCTACTGATTTGTTGTAAAGCTTTGGGTTTGGATGAAATTTTGATCCCAAGTCCCAGTTTATTTGGCTGGAGTTTTCTTGTTTTTGCCATTGGGTAGCGGCATCTAGAACCTGTTTTATGGTGCTTGTTCCTAGGGGATCTTTAATGTCTTCAAAAATAAGCTCACTTTTTCTCAACTCTTCAAGCAATCTATTTTTTGTTTTTTCTATATTCTTAGTATTAATATTATTGGCGATTGTGTTGTTTGTTGTGTTTAGAGAGTCTTGCTGATCTTTTGCTGAATTTTCAATCTCAATCTCAATCTCAATCTCAATTTCATTCTCATTCTCATTCTCATTCTCATTCTTTTTAAATGTTTTTAAATTTTTTATTGCATTTAATGCTTTATCTAGAGATTTTCTAACTTGTTCTGCGTATTCTTTTGTTATAAAGTTGCCATCTTTACTTAAGTATGTGTCTTGTTTTTGAAATTGAATTTGTGTGTGGGTTCTTGTACTTTCTGTTAAAGTGTTATTTTCTTCTTCTTTTTCTTCAAGATTAAAAAATTTGTTTTTGACATTAATATTAATCTCTTTAATCTCTTCTTCAATTGGATTGAGTATTGTCTGCTCGTCGGTGGTGCTTAAAATTTTAAATTCTATTGTGGTTGGGGTTAAAGATTTTTGCATATTTGGGTCTAATTCTTGTTCTGTAATCTCATCAGAAGCCCCTATTAACAATAATTTTTCTTGTATTTTTGCAATTTCTTCTTCTGATTTAGCTATATTTTGGGGTTCTAGAGTTTCTAGTGGTATTAGGCTTTCGCTGTCTGATTCAGATTTTAAGAGAAATTCTTGTTTTCCAGGTTCAATTTTTTCAATTTCTAAAATAGGAGGAGTGTTTGTGTTTGCTTTAAGTTCTTTTTTAGAGTCCGATTCAATTTGTAAGCTATTTTTAATGACTTCTGAAATATTTTGTAATTTATATTCGTTTAAGGCTTTGTTTTTATCATTTGTATCCATGTTGGTATTACAGCTAATAATTAGCATTGATGTAAGTATTAAAAATTTGTTTAAAACATTGCTAAGCTTGCCTTTCAAAGCCTTAAGCTCCTTTTAAAACAAGAATATTGAGAAACATTATACTACATTTTACTAGATTTTGATTAAATTTTAATTTAAAGACATAAAAATCCCCCGTTAAGGGGATTTAAGGGGGTATCATAGATTTTATGTTTTATTTTTAAATTTTTTATTCTTACTATTTAGAGAAATTTAATACTTTTTAGTGTTTTGCCTTTGGTTTATTTATAATTTGGCGTTGAAGTAGTGGTGCTGTTTAAAATTATTTTTACATAATTTTTGAAATTCTTAGCACCATTCTTCTCTTTTTAACTTGATTTAAATGCTCTAATTGTACTAAGTGTACAGCATACTTTAAATTTTTCAGATTTATTAATAAAGGAGAACATCGAGTTTTACCCGATGTTCCTTTTGAATATATTAATTATTTTAATGTGAGCTTAATTAATTATAGTAAAATGTTTTTAAAATGTTAAAATATTGAAATGATTTGATGTTTCTATTCAAACTCTTCTTCATTTTCATCATCGTCTTCTTGCTCATTGTCAGCATTTTCTTTTATTTCGGGTTTTGAGTATGAATTTTGCTTTTGTGCATCTTTTGTTTCTTCGTCTGATTCTTTTACCATATTATCAAGAAGGTAGTCTATTAAAACCCCACTACCAATTGCGCTACAAGACATCATAAACATTAAAAATGAAGTAAATATTATTTTTTTAACCATTTAATCATCCCCTTAACCTAAGCAACTTAATGATAATTATATACCATTAAATTATATTTATCAATTAAATAGATTTAATTTAAATTTTAAGATATTCTAGATATATTCTTTTTGAATTAATAATTTCAGATTATTTTTGTCTGTTAATATTTTTAAGATTCGATTGAAATTTTTATTCATTTTAAAGATTTGATTATGAGGCAATAAGTCTAGTTCTATGCTATTTCCGCTAATAGATACTTTGTTATAATCTATTGAATGATAATCTTTGTTGTTTTTTATTTGGAATCTATAGATAGGATTTAAGTACTGCTCGCCTATACCTTTTTTAATTATATCTTTAAGCCCTAGTAAAACATAATCTCTAGGTTTCAAGAAGTCGTTTGGTGGATTGAGCATAATGTTAATAATATTGTTATTATTTTTAGGTTTAAGGTTTAAAACAAATAAGAGATCTTGATTTTGGAAAAAATTCTCAATATTTTCAATCTCTTTAAGTTTTTTCAAAGTAAATCCTTTAGGTGGTTGTGTTAAGTCTAATAATTCTTTGTTTATTAAGATGCTAAGAGATTCTACTTTTCCTTGTGTAGACAAGATTTTATCCTCTGTTTGTTGAAATTCCTTTTCTCTGTTGATATTAAAATCAATAGAGAATGTTTGAATCGGATAGGCTTGTTTATAGTAATTTTTAATGCTTATTGGGTTTTGATTTGATGCTCTTATTACTACTTTTTGAATTGATACTACAGGGATTATTTTTGCTGCAGGTTTTTGATCTTTAATTTTTTCTTCTTCATTTATAGATAAGTTACAGGATAAGATCAGGATTTTTAGCAATATTAAAATTATCTTTTTACTCATTTATTGCTCCTTACCCTTTATATATTTATTATATACTATTAATGATTATTAATAGTGGATCTTAAGGTTTATTAGATTAAAAATTTTAAAAAATAAAAAACATTGATTTTTGCAAAAAGAAGTTCTTCAATACAGTAAAAGAACTTCTTTGGAGGTAGTTAAAAGTAGTGTTACTTGCATTGCTTTTTAATATATAGTTTTGGTGATAATTGTAATTACTCTAAAGTATAGCTCATATTTTAAAAGATGAATTTTTACGTGTTTATTTTAATTTAATACAAAGAGGACTCGCAGTAAGAGCCTCTTTGAAACGTGTGTGGGAAGTGTTTAATAAATTATTTTTTATTTAAACTATTTGATAAATTCTCTTAATTTTGAAGCATTAGTTAATATTTTTAGTGTATCGTAAATGTTTTGACTTACTCTGATGTAATATTTTTTGTTAGAATAAGGAGAGTATATAAGTTTAACTTTGTTTAGGCTTTTTTGAAATTTAGCAAAGCTTAGATATTTCCAGGTATAATTGGTTGATACGTAAAACGAGCTTCCAAATTCCAAATCACCGGATTTATCTTTGTTTAGAATTGCTCTGTTTATGCTTAATAAGCTGTGGTAATGAAACAAAGGCATTAAATTGATTTCTCTTTTTTGTCTGTCTTCGAAATTCAAACAACATCTAATGTAATTATTTTCATAAAAATAATTAAAATCTTCATGGTTTTTCAATTTAAGCAGGTTTTTCAAACCCCTTTTGTCCATACTATTTTTGTGAGCCAAGATGCTTATTGATTTTAGTTTGCCTTTTGTGAGTGTAATTTTGTCGTATTGACCTAGATATTGTGCTTCTGATTTTATTTCGATTGTTGCATTTGAATTTGTATTATAAGTTCTAATATAAAATTGTGTAAAAAGAATAGGATTTAAGGGTTTTATATATTTTCTTTTGTAAGCTAGATTATTTTTAAATAATGCATTCATAATTATCTCTTATAATATTAAAATTGTTTAATTTTTTTTTAAAACCACACAAAATTGTGTACATATAATAACTTTATTATTCCTCAGTCCAAATTTATTTACATAGAATATCATTTTATACAGATTTTATCAATAGTTTATGAATTATTTTATAATATTTTTTTTTGAAATAAAAAACCATTTAATATTGATTATTTTAAAATTTTATTTTAATATAGTATAAATTCTAAATAAGGAGAATTAAATAATGATAAAGTTAATGTATGCTATGCTTTTAAGTGCGATATTATTTGTTTCTTGCGAAACTACAAGAATTTCAGATGAGATGGAAAATACTATAGAAGAGGATTCAAAAGTTACAACTCCAATGCCAGAAAAATCCATGAAATCAACTAAACAACCTATGAAGTCAATGAAAAAGTAATAACTTGCTTTTAGATTAATTTAAAACATAATAATAATTATTTTAAAAAACTTTTTTGATAGATTTTATTAAAAAAGTTTTTATGTGTTTTTAACAGTAAAGTTTTTATAAAAATTACATATAAAAAAAAAGAAAGAGATTTTAAAAAATCTCTTCCTCGTTTTGGATAGCAAACCAATATTACTGAATTGGAGCAAGAATATTGGTGGTTGTATTTATTAAATTTAAAATTAAATTGTGAATATCTGCGAATTGAGCTTTTGAATTTTTTAGTTCCACGTTGTCATGTAATTTTGAAATGTTAGTTCTCAATTCGGGATTAGCATTGTATTCTTTAATAATGTCATCTACATCTTTTAGCCATTTTTCTTTAAGTGTTTTAAGTTTATCAAAATCATAGTAGAGTGTTTTCAAATTAGGCTTGTTTAGATGATGTAGTTTGTCTTTTACATTTAATATTTTTAAGCTTATTTCTTCCATTGCTAATTGAATGCTAAATCCTCTGTTTATAAGGGTTTCTTTAACTAAGCTTCGGTAGTTTGAATGTTGACTAAGTTTTGATAAAATTGTTCCAAGGTTTAAAATTACGCCTTCGTTGAAATTTAAAGATGTGTAAAGTATTCTTCTTTCGTTTAAGTATTCGTTGTCGTCAAAATGTACCATTGAATTTGCATTGAAAAATATTTTACTAAATATTTCTGCTTTCATTCCAAATTGGTCATTAGGTTCGCCTTTGTTAGAATCAATTTCGCTTATTTGAACAATATCCTCTGATCTGTCTAGTATTTTTTGTATTAGCTCTTTAGCCTCAGGATCTACTGCTATTTGCTTTGGAGAATTGCTATTAGCAGGTTGTTTTAAGGCTGCTGCTGAATTTGGTTTGTTTTTAACATTACCAGCTGAGATTTTTGGTGGATTTTTTAAAGCATTAATGGCAACAAATAGATTGTCTATTGTTGGGTTATCGGTTTTAGCGTTTCGAGACGCCTTTTTAATGCTTGATGAGTTCTTTTTATTTTTAATTATTTTTGCTTTTTTATTTTCTTTCTCTTTATTGTCGTCTTTGTTGACCTCTAGTGAGCAAGAAAGCAAAATTAGCGCAATTAATATATGCAATAAAAATATTGCAATTAATTTATTATTTTTCAAAATGTTATCCTTCAATAAAAATTTTAAGTAATTAATTATTAATTAATAATTTTAATTACTCAATTAATAACTTTAATTCAAAATCGCTATTGTACAAAAAAAAATCAAAAAAAAAGAGAGCTATCGCTCTCTTTTGGGTTAAGGTCTTAATTTTCCCAGAAATTTTTTAATTATTATTACATTTAAATAATGTGTTTAAGTAAATCAATGCTCGCTCAGCTTTCAAGCAAAGAGTATTTATTTTATCTTTATATATTTGTTGAATATGTTCTTTTAGCTTTTCTGTATTGTTTTGTAGCTCCAAGGTAGCGTTTGAGCTTTTAATCAATGTTTCTATTGTATTTAGCCATTCTTTTTTTATTTCGATTAAATCAACAATTACAGCGTAAATTTCTTCTAAAGCACTCTTAGCAAAAGCATTCTCTTTTAGCATTTCCATATTAATTGCTAAATCTTCAAGCGCAACTTCAAAGTTTTGTTGAATTCGTATTCCCCCAGATATATTTTTTATTGTATCGTGGGCTTTCGGGTCTTTGTAGAGCTTGTTTACAATCTCTGCTAAATTAAAAATGTCAGTGGTGTTGTAGCTTAATGATGAATAAAATTGTCTTCTCATTTTTTGAGATTCAAATAGGCTTGAGTTCATTTTTTCTTTAAGTTTTATTCCAGTTTTAGAATCTATTTTGTAAACATTGATTAGTTCAAACATGCTATTTTTTAGTCCAAATTGGCTAGATATTTCTGTTTGAAGCTTGTCTCTTTTTATTATTGTCATTTCTCTTGCTAAGATTTCAAAAAGCTTATCAGTTAGATTAGTTTTGTCTTCTGTGTTGAAAATTTTTAAGTCTTTTGTTGGTTTTGGATGTTCTTGTTTTTTTACATCTTTTTGAAGATTTGGTTCATCGTGTTTTGTTTCTGTAAAACTTGCTACTTTGTTTTTAGTATCTTCATAGTTTAGCTTGCAAGATAATAATGTTATTATTCCTAATGTTATAAATATTGATAATTTTATATTATTCAAAATTTACTCCTTTAAAAAAAATTTTTAAGTAATTTCAATTATTTAAAATAAATACTTAATGATTTAAATTTAGTTCAAATTTGCAATCAAACAATAAAAGAAAAGAAGAGATTAGATCTCTTCTTTGATTAAATAGTTGTAAAATAGTTTATTTTCGGTTTTTAAATAAACTATTTAAATTCTGTTATTCTAATGTATGAGTCAAGAACAGACTGGCGAGCATTTTCCATTTTGTCTAAATACCTGGTTTGAATGTATTGTGCTAGAGTGCTAGAATCATTTAGGCTTGTATTAGAGTTTGCATTAGCAATAAGGGCGTCAACTTGTTTTGACCATTCATTTCTTTCAGTTAATATTGAATTTAATATTAATTCAAACTCTTTCATTGTAGTGTCAAAATCAAAGCCGGTGATTTTATTGTTTGAGTACTTTTCGTTAAAGATTTCAATTTTTTTCTCTAACTCTTCTAGTGCATGTTCTAAAGAAATTTGTATTCCAAGTCCTGATATTATTAATGATCTGATTAAGCTGTGATTTTGATTCTCCTTGTAAAGAATTTCCATTATTGATCCAAATTGTGTTGTTTTTGATTGATCAAAATCCATAATTGCATAGAATTTATTTCTTTCATTTTCTGCTTCTGGGGTGTTAGAGTTAAGCTGTGGTGCGTAACTTCGATCAAAAACTGAAATATTTGAAATAACATCTAATAGCTCAAATGCAGAGTCTTTCATTTTAAATTGATCGTAAGTTTCTCTAAATCCATTGTTGTTTTGTATTTTGTTTTTTTCTTCAGAAATTCTTCTAAGAAGGTCGTTTTTTGACTCTCGTGATTTGCTAATAGCAGAAGATGTTTGAATAAAGCTTGGTTGAGCTTGTTTGAAAATCATAGAAGTATTGTTTTGCTGGTTGATAAAGTTTGTCTGGGTTGATTGACCTAAGCCGTAATTAAAGGTATATTTTTGAGGTTTTTTAAAGTTTTTAGGAGTAGTAGTTTTTGTACCTTTGCGCACAGTTGCAGTTGCAGTTGCAGTTGCAGTTGCAGTTGGGGTGGGTGCTATTTGTTTTGGAGGTGTGATTTGTGCTTTTGTTTGTACATTTTTTTTAATTACTCCTGTTGGATTTGCTCTATTTGCCGGATTTGCGTTGTGGTGCACAATATGCAAGTTTTGCCCGTTTGCTAATGGTTGGTTTTGCAGCCCCGCTACTTGTTCTGCTTTTTTATTAGTGTTTGTTTTAGTTTGTAGTTGCAAGGCACTTGAGTTTGTTTTAGTCCCCGGCGTTGTTTGATCATTTGTTGTACTATTGAGAAGTTCTTCTACCTTATTTTTATAGTCTTCGTTTAGATTAGCATCAATCGTGCAAGAAGACAAAAACAAGGCTATGAACTTTAAATGTATTAATGATTTAATTTTCAAAATATTATTCCTCGATTTATTCTTAATAAATTTTAATAATTAAAATTAATTAAAATTTAAAATTAATTACCAATTAATAAAAACTTAGTTCAAATTAGAAAATAATCAATAAATATAAAAAAAGAGCAAAACCCTTTGCTCTTTTTTTGCGGTGCGCTTATAAGTTTTCTTGCAATTCTCTTCCAATTTCTATCATCAAATCGTAAATTTCATTTGAGTCTGACTTTAATGTATTTTCATAAGTTGTTTTTAGGTAAGTTTCTAATTCTTCGCTATTGGTTTGAAGATTTGTAGTATCATTGTAAGTAATAATAATCTTGTCTATATTTTTAATCCATTGTTGCTGCATTCCCAGCATTTTGTTGATTTTATTTTTAATGTCTTTTAATTTTTCTGTGTTATTAAAGTTAATAAGATCATCTTTTCTTTTATTTATTTCAAGAATAGCAATTTCTAGCGGATTTTGAACAAAAATTGATCCTCTGTCGATTATTGACTTAATAAAATGTACAAGTTCAAGCTTTTTTGCGACATCATTTTGTATTTCTATAACTTTATGAAAAATTTTTATTATGTTTGTAATTCTTATTATATTGTACTCAAGAGATGAATAAAACTGTCTTCTGTAATCGTTGCAAAGTTCATCGTTTTTTTGAATAAGCTCAAAAATGGTTTTCATTTCATCAAATTCTAATTCTTTTTCTTTTTTGTCGTTTTCTATTTTTTCTACTACGGGGTTGATTATTTTTTCTATTTTCTCGGCAAGTTCTTGTTTTAAGCCAACTGAATTACATGAACACAAAAATAATATTATTGTTATAAGTTTAATAAATTCTAATTTGTATTTTTTCAAAGTATTCTCCTTTTATAATTTTCTAATTTATTAGATTGCTTGATTTTAAATAGATATAAAAACAAAAATAGTCTAGCTTTAACATATTAATTTTGACTTCCAGGGGTTGTTAAAGTTGGTAAATTGTAATAAAAATTTAATATTTCGTTTATTTTTACAATTACAGTTGTTGCATCATATTCTTCTGGTTTAATTTCATGGCTAATGTGTTCTGCTAGGCTGTTAGCGTCTTCTTTGATTTTTTCTAAATTTTCGTTGTAGTTAAGAATAATTTCGTCTACCTTTTTGATCCAATTTTGTTTTATTTCAAAAAATTCTTTTATTGCAGTCTCAAGAGCTTTTAGGTTTTCTTTGCCTAGCCTTTTTAATTCATCTCTGTTATCAGATATTTTTAAAATTGTCTCTTCAAGGTTTTTTTGAATGCTAAATCCTATTTTAACAACCTCTTCAATTAGTTGATGGTGTTGTTGCTGTTTGTAAAGTTGTGTGAGTATTTTACCAAAGTTTACAATTCTCTTTTTGCTGTACTCTAGAGAAGAGTAAAATAGCAGTCTTTCATCTTTTTTTGCATCCGAGTTGAGCTTTGCAAGCTTAAGCGCAGTTGTATCTACATTAAAGACTGAATATTTCATTCCAAATTGATCAGAGTCTTCAGTTTTGTCTTTATATTGTTCTACTTTTTCTTTAAATTTTTTTATTTCTGTTGATATTCTTTCGGTTATTGTTCCTTAAAATAAGCTGCAAGAGCACAAAAGAAGTGTTGTAATGACAATATTAGTTAATATTAAATCATTTTTTTTCAAAATATTCTCCTTTTATAAAAATGTAATAATGCGATACAAAATAATTTTAGTACATATTACAAATGTATATCAAATTATTTAAAGTTTAAATTGAAACTTGAATAAAAATAAAAACATTATTTTTTTAGTTTGGACTTTAATTGAGAGATTAAAAAAAAAGAGAAGTTAATTTTTCTCTTTTTAAAAAATATTAATTACAATATTATTTTTTTGTTTGGATTAATGGATTGATTTTAAAGAATCAAATTCTTTGTAATTGTCATTCATGTGGGTTGCCAGTTTTTCCTCATCGGTTTTAATCTGCTGTGAATTTTGACTATAAGCTTCAAGAGTTGCGGTTAAGGTTTTAGCAAACCTTTGTTTTAGTGTTAAGTAATGTTTTGCGCTAAGTAGTGTCTCTTCGGCTTCTTTTTTGCTTAGAGTAGATAATTTATCTTTTATTGTTTTTAAATGCTCGCTTAGGCGGAATTGAATGCGCCATGATATGTGGTTAATAAAGCTACCTACTATAGTATGGTATTGGTTATTTTTTTTAAGTTTTTCAAGAATTTCTTTTAATGTATTTATTTTTTGTGTTTCGTAATTTAAAGATGAGTAAATTATTCTTTTTATTTCCGTTTGATTTTCTTCTACAATAAGGTCATAAGGTCCTATTTTAAAAGTACTCAAAAAATCACATTGTTCGGAAATAATTTTAGCTATTGCGGTATCTTCTTGCTCTTTTTGAGCTTCTAACTTTTTACCAATTGCTTTTAATTCTAAGAGTATGGTTTCTAGGGATTCTTGATCTGAAGAGTTTGAATCTTGAGATTCTTGATTGAAAGAGTTTGAATCTTGAGATTTATTTTCAAAATCTTGACTGTTTTCTGTTGTGTTAGTATATTTGTTTGGCTTAGGATCAATTTTATTAACAGCACATGATATGCAAATTAAAGCTAATATAGTTGTCATTATATTAAGCTTGATTATATTTAGTTTAGTTTTTATCAAAATATTTTCCTTATAAATTAAAACTAATATTTACTAAGTATAATGCAAAATAATAATATAACCATATTGTTTTGCTTGTTAAATAATATTAATTTCAATTTGTATTAAAAGATTAATTGATTTTTTTTTAAAAAAAAAAAGAGAAGAATTAACTTCTCTTTTAAAATAATATTAATTGCAACGCATTTTTTGTTTGGATTAATTAGTAGGCTTAAAAGAATTAATGTTGCTGTAATGTTCATCCATATGTTTTACTAATTGTGTTTCATTAGATTTAATGTTTTCTAAATCTTGACTGTAAGCTTCAATAGTTTTGTTTAAGGCTTTTTCAAAGTTTTCTTTTAGTTTTAAGCTGGATTCTACCCCCATTAGTAGTGCTTTATAGTTTTCTTGGGTTAGAGCGTTTGATTTCTTTTTTATTTTTTCTAAGCTACCATTTAGTTGGAATTGAATAATTAGTGATATGGAATAAAGGAATCTTTCGAGTACCTTTTGGTGTTCAGAATTTTGTTTAAGTTTATCAATAATTTCTTTTAATGTTTTTATTTTTGCGATTTCGTAATTTAAAGATGAGTAAAGTATTCTTTTTATATTCATTTCCACATTTTTGCTAAGATCTTTGTAGGATTGAGTTTTTAAAGAACCTAGAAAATCAGGTAGTGTAATATCAATTGTAGCTATTTCTGCGGTGTCTTTTTCTTCTTGAGCTGTCAATTTTTTGCCAATTTCTTTTAATTTTGAGATTGTATCTTTTTCTTGAGATTTTAGATTTTGAGATCCGTTTGAAAAATTATTGGCACTTTCTTTTTGTTCCGGATCGTTATCAACATCACATGAGATGCAAATTAAAGTTAATATTGTTGTAAGAATATTAAGCTTAATTATATCTAGTTTAGTTTTTTTCAAAATATCCTCCTTATAAAATAAAACTAATATTTAATAAATATAATACGAAATAGTATTTTAACTATATTGTTTTGCTTGTTATATAATATTAGTTTTAATTTGTATTAAAAGGTTGAATTTATATTTTGCAGTTGAGCCTTTTTAGGCCTATTTATTAAGTTTAGTTTGGATTTAGACGCAGTGAGTAAAAAAAAAGAGAAGAATTAACTTCTCTTTAAAAAAAATATCAAGTGCAATGTATTTTTTTTGTTTTTATTACTAATTATTAGGCTTAAAAGAATCAAGGTCTTTATACTTTTCATCAAAGTAGTTTGCTAGTGTTACCACACTGATTTTAATGCTTTGATCATTTCGATTGTAATCTTCAATGGTTTTGTTTAAAGTTTTTGCAAAGTTTTCTTTTAGTTTTAAGTCAGATTCTGCGGTTATTAGTATTTCAGATTCTTTTTGTTTTAAAGTGTGTAAGTTGTCTTCTATTAGGTTTTGTATTAGTGCTAAATCTCTGCTTAGTTGGGATTGAATACTTAGCGATATGGAATAAATAAAGTGTTTAGCTGTTTGTTTGTGTTGAACATTTGTGTTAAGTTGTTCAAGAATTTCTTTTAATGTATTTATTTTTTGTCTTTCGTAATTTAAAGATGAGTAGAGTATTCTTTTTATTTCCATTTCTTCATATGCGGAAAGCCCATCATAATCATCGGCTTTAAAAGTACCCAGGAAATCAGGTAGTGCGCTATCAATTTGAGCTATTTGAATATCTTCTTGTTTTTTTTGATCTTCTAAGGTCTTACCAATTATTTCTAATTTTGAGGCTTTAGTTTTTTGAGATTTTTTATTTGAAGGGTTTGTATTTTGAGATTCATTTTCAAAATTTTGGTTGTTTTCTTTTGGAGTGATGTTATTAATAGGTGTGCATGAGATGCAAATTAAAGTTAATATTGTTGTAAGAATATTGAGCTTAATTATATTTAGTTTAGTTTTTATCAAAATACTCTCCTTGTAAGTTAATATTAGTATTAACTAATCATAGTACAAAACAATAATATAACTATATTGGTCTTTTTGTCAAATAATATTAATTTAATTTTGTATTAAAGGATTAAATTTTTATTTATTGTTTTTAGGACTTTGTTTTGATTTTTCAATATTTAATCCTTTAATACACACACTACTAAATTAGTAATGCGTGTGGTCACAACAGGATTGCAATGATATTTCAATATTATTTGCAATTCGCATACTTTCATCTGGGCTTAATTTATGTTCGTATCCAACCCTTATTATTTCTCCTAAAATTATTCCATCTGTTTGGACATTTGCTATATTGTTGTCATATTCGCTAATAATATTTTCTACAGTTTCTATCCATGAATTTCTCTCTTGTATTAGTTTTTCAAAACTTTCTTGAATGCCTTTTACTGTTTTTGTTCTAAAGTTAAACATTAGACGTCTTTGCTCGTTTTTATTTAAAAGATTAACAGCCTTTTCAAATGATTCTTGGATTTTAAATCCTGTCCAAAAAATCGAGCCAATAATTTTTTGATGGTAGCCATTTGAGCTTGATGTTTGTGCAAGTATTGTAATTAATTTTTTAATTTTATTTTCATCGTAATTTAAAGATGAATAAAATAATCTTCTTTGTTGAAGATCGCTTGTTAATATTAAAGCAATATTCATGTATTGCTTTTCCGGGATTGTATTTTTATTTATTCCAAATTGATCAATAGGGTTGATTTTTTGAATATTTGTATTTACTTTTTGAGTAAGTATTTCTATATTTGAGCTTATTTTTTGAATTAATTTTTCATTTTCATTGAATTCTTGTGTAATTTTTTTAATTATTGATTCTTTATCATTGTTTGAGATCTGGTTTTGTTGTAAGTTTTCAACCTTTTTAAGATTTTCTACTTTTTTAATGCTAGTTTTTTTAATTTCAATAGGGGATGGTTGTAATTCACTTGCTGTTTCTGTGTTGGTTGATTTAGTATGAAAAGAACATGAGAACAGTAAAGTTATTTTAAGTAGATTTACTATTTTATAAATTGTGTTTTTTTTCAAGATATAACCTCTTTAAAAATCTAATCATTAGTGTTATTTGGCAAGTTCAATATTTCTAATATAGAAATATATTTCAATTCGTTTAATTTTCAATGTTTGTTTTATTTATTTAAAATAAAAGATAATAAATTAATTATTTAAAATAAGGGTTTTTTAAATAATCCAAAATGTACATTTTGGGTTTTAAATTTGTTAGTAGTGCAATTAATATAGTGTTGATATTGTACTTGATAAATTATTTTAATTTTAAAAATTTTGTTAGCATCTTTGTTTTTACTTGATATTGCATTATATTTTTCATGTGTTATTTTATAATAATAAATATAACTATTATAAAATAACACCGTTCTCCCCATTTTAATGTTTAATTTAAGTTTAATAATTCTTGTTAAAAGCCTTTGTTTTCGTAGGGCATTTTTTACTTAAAAAAGTTAATTATATGTTTTTATATAAATATGTATTGATTCTAATTTAGTAATGTTTTAAAATATTAAGAATAAAATATTTTAAATAAGGAGAATTAACAATGACTAAAATATTTAGGAATTTAATAATTAATGGATTATTGTTTGGATTTGTAAATTTAAATGTGTTTGCAGATTCTAACAATGCAAATATTGTTCAACTTCAATCCAACGTTTTAGAACAATCAGATCAAAAAGATGATAAAACTTCAGATCAAAAAGATGGTAAGACTTTAGATCAAAAAGATGGTAAGACTTTAGATCAAAAAGATGGTAAGAAATTAGATCAAAAAGATCAGGTTAATCAAGCTCTAGATACTATTAACAAGGTGACAGAAGATGTTTCTAATAAATTAGAAGGGGTTAGAGAATCATCTCTTGAATTGGTAGAATCAAATGATGCGGGTGTAGTTAAAAAGTTTGTAGGTTCAATGTCTTTGATTTCAGATGCTGCTAAGGGAGCCGTTATTGCATCACAAGAGGCAACAATTGTAGCAAAGTGCTCAGGAATGGTTGCTGAGGATGCAAATAGGGTTGTTGAAATGTCTAAAAAGGCTGCTCAAGAAACTCAAAAAGCCGTTTCTGTTGCAGGTGAGGCGATGTTTTTAATAGAAAAGCAAATAATGTCAAATAAATCTCCAAATAATAAGGAATTAGAATTGACAAAAGAAGAATTTGCTAAAGTAGAACAAGTTAAAGAAACTTTAATGGCTTCTGAAAGAGCTTTAGATGAAACAGCTCAAGAGGCTCAGAAAGTTCTCAATATTGTTAATGGCTTAAATCCATCAAATAAGGATCAAGTAGTAGCAAAAAAAGATGTTGAAAAGGCTATTTCCAGTGTTGTTAAGGTAGCTCAAGGCGCAAGAGATCTTGCAAAAGTAATGACCATTTCTTTATACATGAGATAGTTAAACTATACAGATTTATAAATAATTAGAGGTTAAAGTAAAAAGGTTTGAGGCTAATTATATTAGTTTCTGCCTTTTTTATTTTACTAAGATCAACATTAAGCTCTACATTAAGGATATTTTTATGGTATAATGGTTTGCATTCTAAATTTTGCATTCTGTAAAGGTTAATAAATTTGTCTTTAAGTAAGGAGTGTCAATTTTTGAATAAAGAATATAAAATTTTGGATAATGGTTTTTTAAAGCTTATTGATTTTATGGGAAATGATAAGAGAATAGTTGAGGCCGCAAGGATTTCTTATCGAGGAGATAGCGTTAAAAGAAAAGATGAAGAACTTATTGACTATTTAATAAGAAATGGGCATACAAGTCCATTAGAACAGGTGGTTTTTACATTTCATGTTAAAGCCCCAATATTTATTGCAAGGCAATGGATGAGGCATAGAACTGCAAGGATTAATGAAGTTTCTGGCTGCTATAGCTTAGCAAGAGAAGAATTTTATTCTCCCTTAGTAGAAGATTTAAAGTATCAAATTTCTAGTAATAGCCAAGTTAAAAGAGAGTTTGATTCTTTGGAAAAAAGTTTGTCATATAAAATAAAGCATCACCAAAAACATTCTTATAAGCTTTATCAAGATATGGTCAATTCTAATATTTCAAAAGAACTTTCAAGAATAGTTTTACCCTTAAGTTTATATACCGAATGGTATTGGCAAATTGATTTAAATAATCTTTTTCATTTTATTAAATTGCGATTAGCTTTAAATAGTCCAAAAGAAGTTAAAGAAAATTCGCCAAAAGAAATGCGCGAATATGTTAAAGCAGTGATAAGTATAGTAAAAAAAATTGTTCCCATCTCTTTTAACAGTTTTGAAAATCATTTTTTAAGAGGAAAGAGATTCTCTCGTGAAGAGATAATGGCAATTGTTAATGCTTTGGATTTAAATAAGCTTAGCATGGATGCTAAAAAATTAGACTTATTGAAAGATAAGTTAGGAATTGATTGATTTTTGATTGTTTATTTCTTGTTTATGTTTACTAATTTATTAGTATACTAATAAATACTTATT
>NZ_JACHFA010000004.1:0-10234 GCF_014201705.1 Borreliella spielmanii
ACACCAATCAAAAAGATGTGAGATATCAATCCAGTAAAAAGAGATTAAAGTCCAATAAAAAGGGATTAAACTCTAAAATAGAAGCAACCCAAAATAAAGAAGAAAACCTAAATAAAGAAGAAAACCTAAATAAAGAAGAAAACCTAAATAAAGAAGAAAACCTAAATAAAGAAGAAAACCTAAATAAAAGAAGAAAACCTAAATAAAGAAGAAAACCTAAATAAAGAAGAAAACCTAAATAAAGAAGAAAACCTAAATAAAAGAAGAAAACCTAAATAAAAGAAAAAACTCACTGCTTGATGATTTAAGAAATTTAATAGAAAAAGTTAACGAGGATAGAAAAAAATATGAAAAAAAATTAGAAGAAGAGACTTCAAACCAATATGGAATATTGGCTTTCAAAGAATTGTCTTGGCATGACTTAAAAGATGCATCAGCAGCCGATAATATTGAGAGAGCTAAAGATTATAGAAAACGAACTTATGCTGTCTTAAATGATATTGATACTAATGAATTTAAGAAATTTTCAGAAATTATAATTTTATCAAAACAAACAGAAGGCATATTTAACTCCTTCAATTCATTTGGAGCTACTATTGAAGACACATTTGTTTTCTTATTATATCCCAATAAAAAAGACAATCTAGACAAACTAGAGATTTCAGATTTAGAGAAGCTTAAAAATTCGATTGAAAAATTTTTATCTATAAAAACAATAATCTCAAAAACACTAACCCAATTTTTACTAGATTATGAAAATAATAATAATCATATAAAAACAGATAGCTCTAAGCTTAAATCTTATTTAGCTACAATTGCTAATCAAATTGAAGAGCAAAATAAAGAAGCACTAAAGCTAAAAAATGATATGCTTTCAATAAAAAACTTTTAAGTCATCATATTAAAACTGTAATAATATAAAAGCCTATCTTTTAAAAGATAGGCTTAATTTTGAACTAAAGATCATAAAAAAAGAAATTAAAGAAAAAATGCCTAAATTTAGAGAATTAATACAAAAAGGATAATTTTTTTTATAAAAGCACTCTATCTTCTAATCTTAAAAACAAAAAACTTTCCTTTTCCCATAGAAAATCTAATTTGATCATTAATTATAAGAAGAAAATTCGAATCGCAATCTACCAGCCATTGCTAATGCTTATCAAAAATTATTTCCTGCTGTTAACATATAAAATATTTTTTTTAGGAATTTTTTCTTTTAAATTACATTAACCCAAATCAGATGCTATTTGCCCTTCATACTGAAAAGTATGATCTTGCATAATGGAACTGCAAATGTTTCTAATTTTTTAAATTATCAATATCACAACTTAGCAATAAGCTAATTTTATAAAAAGAGTTTCAATATTAATTAAAAATATACTATTTTTCAAAAATTTCAGTTCAAATTAAAGATTGTATTTTGGTAAAAAATTTTCTATATCTATTTTATATTCTCTGTCTTCATTAGTAATTAAAACAATTTTTAATCGTTTTAATTTTTTAATTTTCTTAAAAAACCTTTTAGATAGGGTAACACTTAAGGTGTTTTTTACTACAAAAGGGAATTTTAAATTAAAAAATTTTTCATTTATATTTGGATCTCCAATGTTATAATCTTTTAATTGTTGCCATTTCTCACTTGGCAAATTATTTTCATGCCTTGAAACTTGAGCATCTTCCAATCCTTCAAAAATTACACTTTTAAAGCCTATAATTTTATTGTCATGCACTGTGAAATCAAACTTATAACCAGGATACAGAGCTCTATAAGAATCTATCAAATAACCCGTTAGATTCCTAATATTCTTTTTATACTCATTAATCTCTGGACTCATAATATCTGATTTTATAAAAACCAACTCTTTCAAATTATCATCTTTAAAATGATATGCATAAGTTTCATAAGTAAAAACTCTATCTTCTGACTTTTCAACAATTTTATTATAAATAATATTATTTTCTTTTTTCACAACCAAAAAGAAAACTAAAAAAATACAACCTAATAATAACACAAAAAATATTTTTCTTCTCATTTAAAATCTATCCTATTTATGAAAAATCATATCAAAAGCATTATAAAAACATATACTATTTTCCCTGCTTACCTTGAAAGAATATTTTTTTCCCTCATTATTTATCTCATCAAAACATTCAACGTATACATCAATTCCACTTATTTCTGCCAACTTTCTTATTCTCTTTATTGTTTCGCCATCAGAAAATAGACTCATATCAAAATTCAGATAATTAACCCCATCAATAAAATGGACATCAATCGGCTGTGTTATTGTAGAAATCCCATCAATATATATCTCAACCCCATTAATATACGCCTTTTTAAGCACGAGCTTTGTGTTATTCATAATTTGTATCTTATAATCTAAATCTATGTATCCTTCAAGATAATGCTTTAGAACAAGAGACCCAAATTTGGTTTTTAATTTAAGAATTAAACCCAAATTAAATCTATTACTGTCATTTTTAATAAAAATTTCTTCAGATAATTCACTAGAAAAAATAAACACATTGGGAATTAATAAAAAGAAAATTGACAATATTATTACTTTCATACCTTTTATTATTATACTATTTGCAAGAAGAAATTAATATAAAAAGCTAAGTTAATTTATCTATTTTTAGATATGCTATGCAAACTATATAATTCTTGGTTATTTTCTTGACAAGCTATATTTAACCCTAATTTATAAAATTAAATATTATTGTAACATTGTTTATATATTATCAATATAATGATTATATATCGTTTTAAAAATTTGTATTCGAAATCAGTTAATACAATAATGAACAATAATAATAACTATAAAATATATATACTTTTTAGCAAATACTTATATGGGGATACAAAAAGTTAAATTTCTAATTCTAAAATTGGTTGATTAAAAAATTTTTAAAGTCTTTACATTTTAAATATTAAAAACTTCTTTCTAATAGGCTTTCCTATTAATTAGTCTGTGATTTTATTATCAAATATAAAATCACATAGGGCCTAACCATAAATACTCTTAAAGCAAGAATACTTATCTTAAGCCCTATAAATAGACATCGACCAAAGTTAAGGATGCTTATAGTTAATAGCACCACTTACAAATATTATATGTATATATAGTGTTTAAATCAATATATTATTCTCAAATAATATATGTACTTATTTCTATTTGTAAATTATCTTTCAAAAAATTTGCTTTACTATCCCGATTATTTTTAAAAATTTTATGATTAAAATAGCTATTTTACAAAAATAAAAAACTTCGCTATTTTATTAAGCTCTTATTAAATAAGAGATTAATAAACCCTATTCATAAGCCTGCCTTTTTGCTATTTTATAACTTCTAGTAAACATTTTAAAGTGTTGATAGCTATCCAAGTTATAATATTTTTCTCTTTAATCTCTTTCAAGATCTTCATTGTTTCGATTTTATCAAAATTTCTTTTTAGAAATTAAGCATTGGTTTTTCTTTTAAAAAAGAAATCGTTCCATTTGATCTTCATCAAAATTAATTTCAATTTAATTTTGATATTTGACACTACCTTTTATTTTTCTATTTATTTATAATTCCTCCATTTGGTAATTCTTTACAATAAATTTGTATACTTCTTTTTCTAATTTTTTTAACATGTTAAACACTTGAAAATATCTTTTATTAATTTTTTCTTTTTTAATTAGTCTAGCAAGACTTCTTAAATAACAAAACACGCTACCTTTTTTAAATTTAAATTCTATATAATATACTTTGGAAAATGTATATGATTTTACAGTATCATTAATTTTGTATTTTACAATAATTTTTTTTATAGGCTTTCTATATCTATAAAAATTCCTATAAATTTATCATTGTCTCTTTTAGAAAAAAAATTAAAACATTCTAACTTTTATTGACTAAACAATTATCTAAAAAGAATTAAAAATTTGTTTTTTTATATCTGTTTATTTTAAGCTTATATAGATCCGTCAGCATTTTAGTATAATATACTATTCTTTTATTGAGAATTTCTTTTTTAATAAAAATTTCTAGCCCCCCACTTTTTACAATTATTTCTTTTATTTTCTTTTTTTCTTTGTTACATTTAATATGTAGCATTTCATTTAAAGAATATATATATGGATTTTGATGTCTTTTTAAACGAACCTTACAACGATCTATTATATTTATTGATTGCTATGCTTTCCACAAAAGAAATTTTTTACAAGGAATACTTGTTTTTTCTCTTAATACTTGTAATACAGATCTTAATATTATAATTAATAAAAACCTAGAGCTAAAGATAAACTTTGTGTTTTAATTTAGATAGTTTTAAGGTAAAATTAATTATTATCTTAAACTCCAAATAAATAATTGATAAAAGTTATATTTTAAGGAATATTGCCTAAGGAGGATTTTATTCTTAACATAACAGAAAATAGTGCGCTTATTTTAATAGATATCCAAAATGATTTTTTAGAATCAGGTGCTTTGCCGGTACCTAATAGTAACAAAATAATTCCTTTGATTAATCAACTTCAAAATTATTTCAAAAACATTGTCGCTACCAAGGATTGGCATTGTAAAAATCATGTAAGCTTTTTGAGTAATAAAACCGGGGGCATTTGGCCAAACCATTGCGTCCAAGATACTTGGGGATCAGAGTTTCCTAGCAGCCTAAATACAAGAAAAATAGAAAAAGTTTTTTTAAAAGGCACGAATCAATATTATGATAGTTATAGTGGATTTTATGATGATTGCATCAAAACAAAAGAAACTGGTCTAAATCTTTATCTAAAAAACAATTCAATCAATATATTATTCATAGCGGGATTAGCATTAGATTTTTGCGTAAAAGAAACAATACTTGATGCAATTAACTTAGGATTTCAAGTTTATCTAATAAGAGATGCTACAAGAAGCATAACAGCTACTCCAGAATTAATAATTCAAGAACTTAAAAAGCTGAATGTATTAACTTGTTTTTCTAAAGACATTTTCGACAGCCAAAATAAGCTTAATCCATAAAAAATCATTCAATGACATTTATTTAGAAAGATACTATTTCTAAATAAAAGATTATAAAAATAGCTTCCTGTTTTATTACATGAGAGTTTTTTAGAATATCTAAAAAGATGGTATTTATATTAACTTCAAGTAGCTTTTTCATTCATTTTTATTTCTTTGTAAGAATAATTTTAAGATTTATGGCTACATTTATACCTCTACTATCATAAAAAACACATTAATCAACAAAATTCACCTCAGTATCTCTCGCCTGTAAGCCTACATTTTCATAGTCACAAAAGTTACAAAACTTACTTAATAAAAAATATTTTTCTACTTTACATAATATAAAATTAAATACTTTGCTTTGTACTATAATTACCTATTAAATTCATACCAACCTAAACCATTAGCTTTTTTTAAACATTACTTATTCATACCCTTAAACTAAAAATCTTCTATTGCTGGATTTTTGTAATTATTTGCATAAACAATAAGATTGTTTATGCAATTTTTTTTAATTTAAAATTTTCTTGAGCAAATTAGAAAACTTTAATTTTGTTTTATTTCTATTAATACTAGAGTAGTTTTTTTTGTTTTTTTAAAAAGATTTCAAAGAAATCTTTTTAACTCATCTATAATTGTAGTAAATATTTAAATCATTTATTTTATTATCTTTAATATCTAAATATTCAGCCGCTACTAAGCGCTACAAAAAGCCAAGCTATCAATTTTTTAAAGATTTGAAAATATTTTATATTCATGCGAATTAACATAAAAACTACGTTTAGTTTTTCATAGTATTTTATTTTATCCTCTAATATTTTGCTATATAAAAATCTTACAAATCTTAATACTTTTAAAAAGCACATTTTTTTGGATCAATATCTGGCGCCAATCTGTATTTATAAGCTCTATTAACACTTATTATTACTTATCTTATCTTAAAATTTACATTGTAATAAATTATTATCTTTATAAACTCACTTATATATGACTTTTTAAAACCCTATTACAATAGATCAGATACATTATATTAAAAAGCTATTTATGTGATGTTTTTTTTAATTTTTAATTCTCTATAGCCTTTAGAATCAAAAGTATAATTGCCAATCTCATTAGGAATAATAAACATGACACAATGCCATTTTAAATAGCTCATTATTTTAAACATGATAAAAGAATGACAAAGAAATACTTGACATATATCACAAAAAGCCTATCTCAAGATACCAAAAACAATACTTTGGTATAATTCTCCCAACTCGATGTATTTTATGAATAGTTAAATATTAAGAATTTAATTCTAATAAAACCTGTTTATAACACAACTTAATATAAAATTTTCATTTCTATTTTTTAGTGCTAGACTTTACTTATCTTAAAAAGCACTAATTAAATAGGAGTGAATAAAAACCAATCAAAGTTGAGGAGGTAGGAGTGCAGGTTAATAAACCCTACAAATACAAAGTAAATACCAGCATAAACTGATTGTTTTAATTGCAACACTTGAATATATAAACAAAAATAAAAAAAATACAATCAATCTGATATTCTTTATTGTTTTAATAGCAACTTAAAGCGCAACGAACAAAAAGAAGTTTCAATAAAAATGCTTCAAAATTACTTCTATAAATTTAAAAAGCTTAATATTACTACTAATTACTATAGACATCTGGGTATTAATATGGGCACTGAAATCTACTATGCACTTAAACGCTCTAAAAAAGACTGCTACAATCTGCTAAACCAATACTTCAGAAATAAAAAAACACAAAGATTCCAAAAGCGTGTTAATTTATACATTAAAACAAATTATAATAAAAAGAGCAATGTAAAAGATGGGGGGTGTCTTAATAATAAACATAATAAAGAAGAAAAAGAAAATAAAAGAAAGACACAAATTAATAAATTTAAATTAAAAAAATACACAAAAAAATGTAATTTAAGTAACGACATTTCCTCTTTTATTATTGACCTTAATTTAAAAAAAGAAACAGCTATAAGGCTTTTCAAGCTTATAAGCAAAGAACAATATTATTTCAAAAAGGAAAATAATAAACATCATTTACGAAAGCCATTACAAAATAAGAGAAGAGATTTAATTTTAATACTAAAAAAACACAAATGGATTTTAAACGTGGGTTATGACAAAGAAAAATTAAAAATACAAATTCGAAACACATATCAAAAATATAAAAACAAACCCCATTTCATATTAGAAAGTAATAAATACAAAGACTTTAATCAAATTAAAGATAAAATAAAGAGCAATACTAAAAAATTTGATGTTCAAAAACATAAAGACAAAATAAAAATCAATATATATAACATACTTTTAGATCAGTTATATTATAGAATCAACAAAACAAATTTAAAGGCTAAAATTAAAGAATACTTGAACAAACAAAAAAAACTAGAATATAAAAAAATATTTAACAATCAATACTATAACGAAATTATTAACCTAATAGAATCACAAAATAATCATAGAAGCAAATGTATAAATTAAGAGTTTAATAATGAAAAATGTATTAAAAAAGCTTAACAATAAAAAAAAAGAGATATTGCTAAAAAGCAGAAAGCCAGAAATTTTCATCAAAAAAGAAATTCTTAATGAAAGAACAATATATCATACTAAAATGCTAATGGATCTATATAAGTTTGAAATTAATAAATATAAAAAAAACAAATTTTTAATTCTTTTCAGAGAATTGTTTAATCAAGAAAAGTTAGAATGTCTCAATTTATTCTCTACAAGAGATAACGATAAATTTATAGGAATTTTTTATGGATATAGAAAACCTATAAAAAACATCATTACAAAGTACAAAATTAATGATACCGTAAAATCATATACATTTTCCAAAGTATATTATATAGAATTTAAATTTAAAAAAGGTAGCGTGTTTTGTTATTTAAGAAGTCTTGCTAGACTAATTAAAAAAGAAAAAATTAATAAAAGATATTTTCAGGTGTTCATTAACATGTTAAATAGATTAGAAAAAGAGGTATACAGATTTTATTCTAAAGAATTACCAAATGGGGGAATTATAAATAAATGGATAGAAAAATACTAAAATAAATTACCGTTGGTTCAATTAAAGGTAGTTGGCAACTTTAAAATGTAACAAAATTACTTAATTAAGATTATAAAAATTATATTTATTGGACTATTCCGGTAAACTTGAGGTGTGATTTTTTATCCATAAAACAATGTTTATTATTTATACCATTTTTCAATGGTAAGTTCTTATAAGAATTATATAAATTTAAATCAAGATATAGAAAAAAAGTTAAGGGATTTTTAAATAAAATAAATGGTGGTCAGAAAGAAAAAATAGGAAAAAGAATAAAAGTAACTATAAAAAAGAAAAAAAGAATGATAAAAAGTAGTAAATAAAAATAAAATTAAAAAACACAAATAAAATAGATGTTATAGCTAGCAACACTGATAATATTAAAAGAGAAAAAAAGTGCTTGTACAAAAAGAGAGGAATGTGAAGATAAGGTTACTTATCTTATATAATAACTTATTTTTAAACTTAGAAAATACTAGAAACAATTTAAGAAACAAAATAAAAGGCATAGCAAATAAAATTTAAGAATGCCTTATATCATTATAATAATATAAATTCTTTTTTAAAAAAAGAATTTATAACTAAAAGTCTAATATTTTAGATAATTTTACTCATTAATTAATCCTTACACGAAATAAAAACATTAATTAAAAATGAAAATTGTCTTACAATTATAGCCGAAAACATCTTGAAGCTACTGTTCTATTACCCCCTTTTTCACTTTTAAATATTGTTGATCAATAGTAGGCCTAGGCATAAAAACCTCCCTCCCATTATAATAATAGTTATATTCTACTTCACCAGAATACTTAATATCTGGAGAATATAATTCACTTATACATGAATAAAGCCAATAAACATCGCGTTTAAATTTATCATTCCGATCATTTTTTACCCTACCAAACAGCTTAATCAGTTCTTTAGATCGCTCAGAACCTAAGTCTAAAAAGAATTTATTAAAATACTCCTCATTATAGTCAGGCACTGGGGGTACATCGCGACCACCGCTGCCATATTTTAACCCGTATAAAGTCTTTTTTATATCAACTAGTAAACAATGCTCAGGCACATATAATTTTAAATTAGAAAATATCCCCCCAGTAACAATCTCATTAGACCCTTTGTCATAACTTTCCATTTCTAAGTTCTCAAAAAAAGTTTGAACGGCTTGTTTCTGCTTATCAGGCAAATAACAACCCAGTAAAGCTAATGTTATTATGCAAACGCCAACCAAAATCCTCATATATACCCCTTTTTACCTTACTGCTAAAATAATCTATAAATATATAAGTTTATCTAAATACTATTTTTACTAAACTTTTAAAAGTTCTGTTAAAATAGATTTCTCTAAGTAAGACAAGTATATACCAATCTTATCTTTTCTCAAGAAGTGTTAAATACGGAATCATTATATTAATTTATGGAAATTAAATATTTAAATAATATCCTTATAAAATAAATTCATAAATGCATACATAAAAGTCAAATACTAATAACAAATTTTAATAAAATTATATTTAAATAAATAAATTTGATAAAAATCAATCAAAAATATATCGAAATAGATTTTTAAAAAGCCCAAAATATTACAGAATTTCTGGTAATGTAAATATTATTATTTTAATAATCCAATACTTAATATAATACAATTTTGTATTAAGTATTGGATTATATTAATATCGCATTATATTTAATATTAAATTAAATTTAATATTATGTTTAAAGTAAGGAGAGTGCCTATGAAATATAATATAATTGCAAGCGTGTTTGTTTTTCTATTTTTAACTGCTTGCAATCCAGATTTTAACACCAATCAAAAAGATGTTAAGTATCAATCTAGTAAAAAGAGATTAAAGTCCAATAAAAAGAAACTAACATCCAAAAAAAGGGGACTAAAACCTAAAACAGAAGTAAATCAAAATCAAGAAGTAAATCAAAATCAAGAAGTAAATCAAAATCAAGAAGTAAATCAAAATCAAGAAGTAAATCAAAATCAAGAAGTAAATCAAAATCAAGAAGTAAATCAAAATCAAGAAGTAAATCAAAATCAAGAAGTAAATCAAAATCAAGAAGTAAATCAAAATCAAGAAGTAAATCAAAATCAAGAAGTAAATCAAAATCAAGAAGTAAATCAAAATCAAGAAGTAAATCAAAATCAAGAAGAAG
>NZ_JACHFA010000004.1:10329-32071 GCF_014201705.1 Borreliella spielmanii
CAAGAAGTAAATCAAAATCAAGAAGTAAATCAAAATCAAGAAGTAAATCAAAATCAAGAAGTAAATCAAAATCAAGAAGTAAATCAAAATCAAGAAGAAGATCAAAATCAAGAAGAAGATCAAAATCAAAGGGAAAAAAACAAGCTAATTAATGATTTAAGAAACTTAATAGAAAAAGCTAACACAGATAGAAAAAAATATGAAAAAAAATTAAAAGAAGAACCTGAGGACCAATATGGAATATTGGCTTTCAAAAGCTTGAGATGGCACGAAGAACCACGTGAAACAGTATTCGATAATTCCGAAAGATCTAAAGCCTATAGAAAATTGACTTATGGGATCTTAAATAATATGAATACTGACGAATTAAAGAGATTTTCAGAAATTATAATATTAGCAAATGAAGTAGAAGATATATTTAATACCTCTATCACATTGGAAGGTAATATCGACTATGCGATTATTCACTTATATCCAAAAAAAGATAATCTAAACAAACTAAATATTTCAGATTTAAAGAATCTTAAAGATTTGTTGGAAAAACTATTATCTACAAAAGAAATTATTTCAAAAACATTCAAACAACTTTTATTAGATTATCAAGATGATAATAATTCTATAAAAGCAGATGCCAACAAGCTTAAACTTCATGTAAAAGAGATTATAAAACAAATTAAAGAAAAACAGGGGGAATCAGAAAAGTTAAAAAGTGGCATACTTTCAATAAAAAACTTTTAAGTCATATTAAAATTCTAATAATGTAAAAGCCTATCCTAATAAGGATAGGCTTAATTTTTGACTAAAGATTGCAAAGAACTTTTAACCTATGATTTACATAAACTTTAATTCTAAATAAGTAAACTACTTTTTCTATAATCTTCAATTTAATAATAATAGTGGTTAGAAATAGATTGCTATTATTAAGGGTATGTGCTGTTTTTATATAAAAGTATCGCGATTGCCAACCTAAATATTAGGTGCAAACACAAAATTAACACATTACTAATTAACACATTACTATCGGCACATATTATAACCTTATATATAAGATGGTAAACCATTCTTTATTTTATTTAATCAACTTGCTTCTTTGGTTTAAGATTTAAAAAGGCAATTAAAACGAAATAGCTTCTTGTTTCATACCATAATAGCTTTTTAGGTTCTAAAAGAACGGTCATCCACTAGAGCACAGTCCACAAGCTTTACTTCAGGCAGTTTCTGCCTTGGTTTTTATTTCCTTATAACAATAAGCTTTAAGATTTCGATCTGCATTTATATCTCTATCATGCAAAGTGTTACAACTCTTACAAGTCCACCTAGTATCACTTAATTTTAGAGTTGTATTTTTAATATAGCAATTACTGTACAGCTTACTTGATGGAAAATATCTATCTACTTTATGCAAACAGGATTCAGACCACTCTGATTTATATGACAATTGTCTTGCAAACTCATGCCATCCTTAATTATTAACACTTTTCCCAAACATTCCTTTTTATATACCTTTAATTGATAAGTTCTCTATTAATATAGTTTTTATAATTAACTGCAAAGTAATAAGATAATTTATGCAAAAAGTCCTTTCTTTGACTTGAAATTTTCCTATGTAATTTAACAACTCTTAATCTAGAGTTAGCTCTATTAACAGAACCTTTTTGTTTTTTTGATAGTTTTCTTTAGAATCTCTTAAGTTTATTTTCATTTTTTAGTAAATATTTAGGATGATTGATTTTCTAGCTCTTCACTACTTACTAAAAAGTACCTCCCTCATACTCATATCAACACCAAATACCTCTTTTATATTATCTTTAGTTTTATTGCTATTTGTAACATCTAAGCACTCAACTGCTACTGAAATGTAATATTTATCATTAGCATCTTTTTCTACTACTACATTTTTAATAACTTCATTGCTCTTAATGTTCCTATTTAGAGCTAAATTTACAAATCCTATTTTGGGTAACTTTATATAATCATTTTCTATTCTTATTGAATTTTTTTGATTATTAGTTTTAAAAGTTTGCCTATTTTTCTTACTTTTATATTTAGGAAATCCTGACGTTCTATCTCCTTTTTTAATTTCTCTAAAAAAATTACTATACGCATAATTTAAGTCAAGTTAGGTATTACAAAGAGCTAAACTATCAAACTTCCTTTAAGAATGGAAATTCTTCTTTATATCTACTTGGATAAGTAATAAGACTTTGTTTATTTTTTTCATAATAATCTTTCTTGTCACTTAACATTTTGTTATACAAAAATCTTACGCATTTAAATACTTTTAAAAAGTATTTCTTTTGATTGGCGTTAGGATATATTCTGTAATGCTAAGCTTTATTAGCACTTATGTGTTTTATTATAATAAAGATTTATGATAGAAAGCAAACATTTAAAATACTATTTTTATTCATTATTTTTGTCAGAACTTGGAAGAACGTTACCCCATGCTGTACTAACTATTATTTTAATAAATAAAGGGTTATCACTAAAAAATATTACTATAGTACAAATTTGCTATATGGCAGCAATTATTATTTTTGAATTTCCATCAGGAATAATATCAGATATTTTTGATAGAAAAATTGTTTATTTAACATCAATTTTTTTGCTAATGATTTCTTATTTTATTATTTTTCAAGCTTCTTCATTCGTACTCCTTTGTATTTCTTGGTTTATATATGGGATGTCAGCTGCTATTAACACCGGGACAATCGATATTAGCTTTACTAAGCTATACCAAAATAATTCAAAAAAGCTAAAAGCTTTTATATCATTTGTAAAAATGATACTAAGTATTGGTGCTATTTTAGGTGGATATATTGGAAGTGTACTATATTTACACATTGATATAAAAATTTACCTAATTTCATTGTTAATATATCTAATATCCTCTTTAATTACAATTTTTTTCATACCAAATGATAAAAATACAGATCATAAGCACAATAAAGAAGATTTAACTTTATATCTTATAAAGTTTTTTAAAAAAATAATAATATTATTAAAATCTAAAGAACTTATAGAAGTATTTATTCTAAATAGCTCTATTCAATTTTTTTATCAACCCTTTTATTTATACTGGCAAGCAATTTTTATTGATAAAAATATATCTATTAGTATATTTGGAATCATATATGTACTATTTCGCATATCAGATATTATAGGAGCATGGATATTTAGAAAAATTAAACATTCAAAATATGATATTTATGTTATTTTAGCTATAATATTTTTATTATCGGTTTTAATAAAAATAGTTTCACATATTTACATATGTATTACTATAATCATATTTTTGGTAATTTTAATTTCTGTTTATTCTAATAATTTAGAATATTTTTTTAAAAAAAATGTAGATTCAAAAGTTTTAGGAACCTTAACTTCTATTAATAGTACATTATCTCGTATATTTTCATTTTTAACGCTAGGTATATGTTCAATTTTAACTAATTTTATAAGTGCTATAAATACATTTGTTTTATTAATACTTATTTTTTGTACATTATCTATTATTGTGACATACAAATTTAATAATAAAAAAAGTTAATAAATAGATATTATTAATATCCTTCTTATGGAAAAGACATTAAAATACTCGTGTAAGGTTATTAAATTCTTTTATTTCTTTTTCATGCTCACAATATACTCTAAAAGAGTAGTTTAGATCACTTTATCTATTTTACCCTCTAATTTTTGATTTTTTATCAATCTCTTTTAATTTTAGATCTTTAACTTGCCCTTATAGATGTCCTAAAGCTCGCATTAATTCGTATTTTTGGATAAAGTTCTGATCCAGATTTCTAAAAACTCCAATCCGCTCTTCTTCTTTTATTTTATCTTTTGTATCTAAAAAGCCTTTAACTTGTTTTTTTTAAAATCTTTACACTATTTAAATTATTTTTTCTTGCATAGCTTTATGGACATCAATAAAAGATTAATCTAAAGTAGTTTTACCACCTCTAATTATTCCAAAAAAGAATACTTCTTATGGGTAGAGAACAGTACGCTTACTACTTTTCGCTTGCTTGATAAATTAAAAAAGGTTATTGCTTTATGACTATTCTTTTATTAAGCCCAAATACATTTATAAAGCTAAAAACAAACTTTTTATTATTAGATACTTCTTTTGCTTTAAAGAATTTCTTTATATAAAGTCCAAAATCTATTTTATATTCTTTTTATGTTCATATATTAAGTTTATTATACATATTTTTCATTATTATTTAAGGTAAAGTTTGAAAAGTAGGATCTTGAATAAATAAAGAATATCTTTAAGATTAAGGGAATATATACAAAAAAAGCCCTTTTATTGGATAATATATTAGAATACTTATGGGAAAGAAAAAAATTTCTAATCAAAATCAGATTATCACAATTTAATAATTTAAATCAAGATAAATTATTTATTTTTTTTCACTTTTTTATTTTTATAAAACTCTTCTAATATAAAATAAACTCTTTTTACATCTTATTTCTAAAAATCATATAGTTCTTTATTTCTCATTAAAATTCTAATGGATATATTTTCATTATTATTTTTGTTTATATATTTTTGGTTTATGTTATATAAATCATTTTTTTGTAAATATTGATAAAAGTTAATAAATCCTATTTATTTAATATTATCAATAGAAACAGCATATTTTAAAACTTTTTCATAAACTTTTAAAACCATCATATTTATAAAGGTCTTTTTATTTAATTTTATTATTAATAGCAACTATAACTTTAATTTTAATTGTTCTTTTAATTCGCTTTAGATTGCTAAATTTTCATCCTGATTAGTATTTAAAAATATATTTTTTAAATACTTGACACCTAAGATATCAGAATTATTCTATTCTTAATCGAGTTCATTAAAAAGTTTCTTCCTAGGTATTAAATAAAACTGAAATGCTTTTTTGTCAAAAAGTCAAGCTTTGAAGTGTAAATATTTTTAACCTACAAAATAAAAATAATGAATATATAATTAATTTTTCATTTTAATACTAGTAAAATTACTTAGATGAGCTACTATCTTTAAATTAAAGATTATAGAATAAGTAGTTCATTTTTTTTAGCTAACTCTTTTTTGGGTATAATGAAAAAATATTTTATGAATTTTTAATATTAAATTAATGGAGTAATGCTTTAGAAATTAATTAAAGCAAAAAGAATTTTATGGAAAAGAGTATAAACATTTTAAATATATTTTTCTTTATATCACTTTTTTATTCTTGTGTTGTCAGATCAAATTCTTTAAAAAACACTAAAACTGGAATTTTAAATTTTGAGCTAATTAAAGAGGATAATGAAAAAGATATTAAAGAAAATATTAAAAATGTTTCCCGTATTAATGAAGAATTTGGGTCAAGCGAAATAAAAGAAGGAGAGAAGTTTATGGGGGATTCTTTATAGGTTATGTTACATGGGAAAATCTGGTAATTTAAGAGCTATAAAAGACAGATATAGTAATTTAATTTAAGAGCTTAAAGGGCTTAAATATTCGTATATTTTTTCACCCATTCAATTTAAAAAAACTTCATCATGGTTTAGCTATAGTTATACTTATTAATATTAATGATAATAACTATAAAATAATGGGCAATGAAGTGCCAATAGCTAAAATAATAGCATTTGAGTCAACCAAAGAGTTTAAAGAAAAATATGAAGTTAAAAGCCTAAAAGTTAATTTCTGAAGGTGTGAATTTTGATTTTGAGAAATATAGAACTGATGGTTTTGCTAAAATTACTTTGAAGGAAGTTTCAAGAGAGGCTGGATATATTAATTCATATAATTTTGAGGTTTTTAATAATGCTTTAACAGATTTTTTTACTCTTTTTTATAAAAAAAGTAAATGTAGTTATATGTTTACATATCTTACTATAAAAGATAGGCAAACTAGTGGGGATAAAACCTATGAAATTGTATTAGATATAAAACTATTTAATGATGTTGTTAAGCTAATATTTGCCAAGTATCCAGATTTATTAAAAGAAAAATTAAAGCTTCCTATTGATTTGATGAATAATAAATAACCTGGTGGAATTTTTAATAAATAGATTTTTTTTATTAGAAAATACTAGAAGCACTTTAAGAAGCAAAATAAAAGATGATAAAGAAAATAAAATACTGTAGAAGTTGGTGACATTGGAGATGATTTAGCAAGATTTAAAAGTTATTTAAAAGAAAGAGATAACTTCTAAAGTTATAAAATGTGGGATATTTAGCGTAGATCATCTTAAATAATACTTAATTGATTTATTAATATAAAAAATAAGAAAATATTATTAAAACATGTTATAAAAAAATATGCTTTTAAAAAAATAAATTTCTAGTTAATTAATATAAAAAACCATAAAAACTCTTTTTATAAATTACCAATAATTTTTACTAAATCATCTTCTTTTACCCTATATACGTATCACAAAAAGAATTATAAAATGTTAATAACATACCTATAAATATTATTTTCTTTAATTTCTCTAAAGCTTTTTAGCTTCCCCATCACTTTCTTAAAAAGAACTTTTTCATCATTTTATAGTAAAATTTTTCGTAAAAACATATATTTCATTAATTTCATTAAATTAATAATGATCTCTTTAAAAGAATTAACTAAGATTGAATTGTTGAGTTAAGTTTATTTATTATTAAATAATTCTCATATCCTTTTATTAAAGACAAAACATAGTCTTCTCCTTTTTTATTTTTTAGCACCTTAAAGTCATTAAGTAAAACCATAAAATCTTCTTTGGTTAGTGAATAAAGACTGGCTACAATAAAATTATTTTCATTTTCTTTTTCTTTAAAAAATTCATCTTTGGTATCTAGATTTAAGATTTTATCAACTTCTTCTTTACTAAACTTAAAATGTTCTAAGTAAAGTAAATATTTAAAGTTCCTCGGATCATTTTTAGCTACCAATAGCGAAGTATTTCTTGCAAGATTTAGATATAAAGAATTACTTAAAATTTCTTTTTCTTCGGGCTGAGGCATTGGACATTGATATAAATATGATTTTTGAACATGTATATTAACAAATCTTCTTAGCAAAAAATCAAATGCAAGTGAATTAAAAATAGATATAATAAATAATTTTTTATAAATAGATATTGGTGTTTTTTCATAATTTATATACATTGAATTTACACAATAACAATTTTTAGGCAACAAAGTACTAATCATGGTTCTTACATCTGTATTTCTTGCAATATCTCTATAGAATACTCTTTCAGTTTGACATTGGTTATCTTTGGTTAATATTTTTTTTAAATCTTCTTTATCTATCCACAGTAATTTAGACCTTTCTTTTGCATCATCACAAATGAAAAATCTTGAATTAAATTGATGAATATTGGCTCCAGAATAAAGAAATATAAAGTTTTCATCATTATATTCTTTTAATAAAGATTTACGATTATTAATGCTTGGGTCTAACCCTTTTTGAAAATCAATATATTTTTCACTAAAAATACCAAATTGACTAAACATCTTGTTAATTAAGCTAAATTCTTCATTATCTTTGAATTCAATAACTGATTCTTGAATAGGAGATAGTTTTTTAATTTGGTCTATATTTAATTCAATTCCTTTATAAGGATCGTCTTTATTGTCTTTTAAATCTCTAGTTATGTCTTTTAAAATATTATCACTACTCTGAATCATAAATTTTGCTTTAAAAGCAGATGTGGGGAATTTGGTATTACTTAGTTGAAATATTACAAATTTAAAAAGCGATACTACATCTTTAAATCTCTTTTGATTTTGAAATTGATAAATATAATTAAGTTTATAGTTAGCAAATATATGCTTTCTGAGCAACCTAGAACTAGATTCGCTCCAAAGAGCTGAGGGGGTTAGATAAGTTAGATTGCCCCCCGGTTTTATTAGTTTTAAATTAAATCTAATAAAGTATCTAAAAAGATTCGGATCACCACCACTAGTAAAATCTTTAAAATCACTTTTATAAATATTATTAATAGTAATTATACTATTTTTTTCTTCATTGTATTCAATCTTCAAAGGATGTGTGTCTTTACTAAGTATTTCTTGCTTCATTTTATTTTGGTCTTTTATGCTTAGTTTTCTGTAATTAGGAATGTGTTTTGAGAAAAATTCAGATTCATCAAACTTGGTTTTCTCCCACGGAGGATTTCCAATTGCAATATCAAATCCTTCCTCAATATCTGGAAACTCAATTCCATAGTGAAAAAATTTATAATAACTACTTAATTTTCTAATTTTTTCTATTTTTTCTTTATCTTCACTAGAAATTTTATTAACCAAAATATTTTCAATTAAACTAATTACAGTTGTAATATCACTAAATTCTATATTCAAAGATTTGTCAAAAGACAATGAATAAAGTTTAATTAAAGAAAATATTATTCTTAAATTATCTATATCTTCACTTTCCTCATATTCTTTGTATATCTTTTTAGATTTTTCTATATCTTCTTTAGTAGTATCGTTAATGCCTTTAATTTTTTGATAGCTATCTTCTAAAATAGTTGTAATTTCTTTAATTCTTTTTTTAAATAAAGAAAATCCACTTTCAAATTTCTTTTTTGTAATATCAAAAAATTCATCTTTAGTATATCCTAGTAAGGCATTTCCTACTTTTATGTGATGTTCAATAAAGCTTAGTGGTGTTCCAAAAATAAAGGTATTAATCCATAAACTTAACATAGTAATTTCAACCGAAATAGGATTAATATCAACGCCATAAATACACTTCTTTAATAGCATCCTTTTAAGTACCAATTCTTTACTTATATTTTCTTGAACGTCGTATTCTTCACTTTCTTTAAGAATAGCTCTATATTCTTTATCAAGCTCTTTTTTTACATCTTCAAATTTATCTATCTGATACCATACTTTTTCTGTTAAGTAATCTAGACAAGAAATTAAAAAATGACCCGATCCACAAGAATTGTCAATTATTTTTATATCTAAAGGGGACTTAGTTTTAAGCTGTTCCTCAATTGATGATATGACCATAAAGTCGGTTAAGTCATCTGGGGTATAATATGCTCCGCTTTTCTTTCTATCAAGCGATCTAGATGTAAGATAAATATTACCTTTATAGTATATAGCAACTTTGTTTACTTGCTTATTTTCAAGCTCTTCTTCAGTACGAATGAAATAAACCCCGTCTTCAACAATACGATGAACAGTGGTATCTGCAATTCTTAGGTCATATTCAAGTAGAGTCTCGTACAATTCTCCAAAACTTTTAGGATCTAGCTTTGAATACTCTACAAATTTTTCATCTTTAATATTTTTTTCTTCAAAGAAAAGTATTTTAACCAGTATTTCTTCAAGTTCACTAATACTTAGTAAACTTTCATTATTTAAATATTTAACCTTGTCTTCTGCAAATAATCCTCCATTAAATATAGGAAACTTTATTGCATCACTTCCCTTATCAAGTAAATTAAAAATTGTTATTATTTTTTTATATCCTAATTTATTTTTTGTATTTTCATCATAAAAAAAATATCTAAAAGATATAGAAGACCTGTATAGCTTATTTTCTTCTAATATTTTCTTAAAAATTTCGTTATCTTCAATATATGCAATAAAAAATATTCTTAAAATAAAAATAATTGACTCTTCAAGAATGCTAGCTAAAATATGCTGAGTAATTTCTTTGTCTGATACTTTAAATTCTTTATCATATATATTTTTTGCAATTTTAAATACTATAGAATCGTCAGGTCTCTCATAAAGTATTTCTCTTAGAGTTTTTTGAATTATCTCTTTTTCTTTAGCTATTTGTTCTTTTTCAACTTCTATTACATTGCTTGTCTTTAGATATCTTTCTTTTCTTATAAGATAGATAAACAAAACAAACCATTCTTGTTCTTTATATTCTTCTTTTTCTTCAATTTTAGAAAAATTAAATTCAATATATCTTTTTTCTCCATAAAGTATTTTGGATTTGTCATATAATCTCCATACTTTTCCATTTGAAAGTATCCCATAATGTTTTTGATATTGATTTAGATATCTATATAGCTGATCTTCTGCTTCTTTTACTTTATCTTTAGTATTAAAACTAAATGTTGGGCGCTTAACTTCTACTATAAGTAAGATATCTTCAGCTGGAATAGGCTCATTATTCTTTTTAGCTTCTTCTAATTTATTATTAAAATCTACTTTATCTTTATCATTTTCAAAAAGTAATATATCTACTTTAGACTCCACCCCTTCTATTTGACCACCTTTTTGTTGTTCTGCTGAATAATTTAGTTCTTCGAATATAAATCTTAGTAAAGACTCTATATTTGCTTCTGTTGAATTATCATCTATTGAAGAAAGCTTATTCTTTATAAGAATAAAAAAGTCTTTTAGTTTATTAATATTCTCTTTTTTAATAAAATCTTCTGACAGTTCTTTATAAAGAGATATATTTGGATCATTTGTTTTTATAATGTTATTAGTTTTCATTATTTATGCCTACAATAACTACAATGTTTATAAAACCCATTTATATTATTTATAAATCTTTTTTAGCTATTCTTAATACTCATAATATGCTCTAAGATTGCTTTTTTAACTTTAAAAATCTAATCTTTAGGCAAATCAACCAAAGTTTGTTTTAATATTTGTTTGACTGTAAATACTTTATTTCTAGAATAAGATTGTTTAAATCTATTTCTAGCTTTTTCTCCATATTTATCAGCGTAATCAATTTTATATAAGCCTAATTTTATTAAATAATCAAAATTTTGATGGAGATAACAATCTATAAGATAATTTATAGCTTCAAGCTTTATAAATATAACTAAAGTTATCAATTTATTTTGTATAACACACTCATAACATCACGAACATATAAAAACCACTTTTTTCCTTAATCCTAATTTTTTTAAACAACCTATAATTTATGGAGCATAGGTAAAAAAGGGCTTCTATCCTTTTCATTTTCAAAATTATAATTATCTAATCTTTTATTAATTTTTTATTTTTAGAAGAATCTTGTTCAGAATTATGCAAATAGCAAAGATGTAAAAAATTCTTGTAAAAACTTATCGGTACAAAAAAAGTATAAATAGTAAACATTTTTTGTTCATAATTATCCTCTCCTAAAATTAAAAAATAAACCAAAGTTCTTGATTTACAACTTTTTAACAAGTAACGAGGGCCCCCAAATAATCCTAAATATTTACTAAAAAATGAAAATGGGCTTAATAAATAGTAAAGAAAACTGCCAAAAAAACAGAAAGGTTTTATTAATAGAATTAATCTGGATTAAGAGTTGTTAAGCTGCATAAGGAAATTTCAAATCAAAGAAAAGACTTTTTACATAAATTATCTTATTACTTTACAACTAAATAATATAAAAACATAGTAATAAAAAACTTATCAATTCGAAGTATATAAAAAGGATGTTCAGAGAAAATATTAATGATTTAAAACAATATAGATTTGTAATACAATTATCATGTAAATCAAAGCAGCTTGGCCTCCTCTTTTCATAAAGTAGATAGATATTTCCCATCAAGTAAACTATGCAATAATTATGATATTAAAAATACAACTCTAAAATTAAGTAATACTAGATGGACTTATAGTAGTTTCTGCACGACTCATGATAGAGATATAAATGAAACTCTAAATCTTAAGGCTTATTATTATAAAGAAATAAAAACTAAGGTAGAAACTGCCCGAAGTAAAACTCTCGTAGATAATGCCCTGATAGATGTCCGTTCTTATAGAATCTAAAAAGGAATTATAGGATGAAAAAAAACTCTTTCTATAATCTTTGATTTAAAAAAATTATACTTCATGAGTTGAAATTAATCAAATATTTTGATTATAATAAAGTTATTGCTAATAAAAATACACTGAAAATGGAGATTAAAAATGAAATCAGTTATACCTAGCCATGACCACCAAACCTATAAAAACAAACTACTTAGTAAAATCTGCAGACTTAAAAAAATTATTTCGGTTATTATTTACTTAAATAAAGAGTTTGAAAAAAAACACAGCATCTTAATTAACAAAGAACACTTTACTTACGAAAAAATAAAAGCGCTTCGAGTTCATCATCAAGGAGATATACTTCGCGTACTAAACTCAAATATACATAAAGAAAATAAAAAAGAAACCACAATTAATACTCTAAGAATAGATTTAAGATTTTTAGTTAAGCTGAAAGCATTAGAAAAAAGAATACTTACATTTTCAAATAACTTTGGAGAATTCAAAGGAAAGCTTTGTATATATAAAGTATCACCTATTGCATATAAATTGATTGATGCATATTTTAGCAACACTAAATCAGACTTAATTAAGAAAGTAAAAGAAGAAAAAGATGATTTAGTAGAAAAAAAAGAATATTTCAAAACTGAAAATATCACTGAAAATATCACTGTATATAATAAACAACATATAAATATATATAATAAGAATTCTATAGAAAAATCTTTCTTTAAAAGAATTAAATCAATAACTTCTAACACTAAAAATCCAATTAAAACTCTAAAAAATACTTTATTAAACTATAAAGATTTTAAAAATTATTTAAAATGTGATTATGAGGCAAAAGATATTAAAGAATTTTTTTTATCTAAATTAAATCTTTATAAACATAAAATTCATTTTATGAGAAAAAATGCTCCTTATAAAACCGATTTCTACATTATTGCAGGAGAATTTAAAGATATTTATGTTACTAAATGGAAAGAAAATAAAATAAATAACTTTTCAGGACATGCAAGTATAATAGCTGATAATATTTTAACCAACATTTTGACAAAAGGATCAAAATTTGAGTAGATTGCTTGAAAAACTAAAACAAAAAAAAGATTTGATAAAGATTAGCAACATTTTAATTAAGAAAGATACCTTTAGTAAAGTAGAAGAAATAGACGGCAAAAAAGTATACTACACAAAAATATTTAAACATTTAATTGGCTTCAGAGTTACTAACAAAGAACAAAGACTCAGACTTGTTTTTCAAGAATTTAATAATCTTAATAAAGATTATTACTTTTTTAATCTTTTTGCATTAGAAGAAAATGATAAATTTTTAGGAATAAAATATAGATGGGATCGCCTTAAAAAACCTTTATTTCTTAAAAAAGAAAATAATAAAATTTATGCAATAAAAAAACTATATTACATAGAGTTTAGGTTTAAAAAAGGATCTATTAAGTCCTATATATTGTCTTTAAGAACTTTGTTAAGAAAAAAAGAAAAAGAAGCCACCGAGTACTATCAGTTTACGTTAAATCATTTAGAAAAAATGGAAAGCAAGGTATATAGGTTTTACAATAAAAAATTACCAGACGGAGGAATTTTAAAAAAATGGATATTAAAAAATCAGATATTATAACAATGGCTTCAATCAAGGGAGGAGTTGGAAAAAGTGCACTTTCTATACTTTTTTCTTATGTTTTAAAAGAATTGGGGAAAAAAGTACTATTAATTGATTTGGATCCACAAAATTCTTTAACTTCCTATTTTAATAGATATATTTCAAATATTGAAAAATACAATTCCTACAGCATGTTAAAAGGAGATTGCCATTTTAATGAATGCATTTATAAAATTGATGATTATATATCTATAATTCCCTCTCATCCCATTTTGGGAAAATTTAATTCAGAAGCCATTGATTATAAAGAAATTATTTTAGAACACCATTTAGATGAAAATATTCAAAATTATAATTTTGATTATGTTTTATTAGATACTCCCCCTAGTTTGGATTTTCTTTTAAAGAATGCCTTAAATGTTACGGATTATATTGTAATTCCAGTTCAGGTAGAAATATGGTCAATAGAAAGTTTTACTATTTTGATTAATGCAGTCAATGATATTATAAAATTTAGGAAGAAAATATACAATATTTCTATTGTAGAGAACCAGTTTATAAAAAATAGAAAAACGATAAAAGAGGTGGAGGATTTGCTTTATAAAGAATATAAAGAATATATTAAGGGCAAGATACATTTTTCAAATAGCATAAAAGTTCTTATAAACGGGCGGTTAGAACCCTCTACAAAAGAAATGTATCATAAAGAAATAAAAGATACTTTAAAAAATATTTTTTCTTTATAGTTAACAAAAATGCTAGTTATAATATTACTTATTTAGAGTTGTCCGATATCGGACATGTAATTTAATCAAAAATTACCTAAAAATAGGAGAGAAGAATGGAGAAAAAAGAAAATAAAAAGCAAGTGACTTTATATAAAAGGGTTGAAATTCCTACAGGAGAAGAATTAAATTTAGATAATAATCAAGATGAAGAATTGATAAATTATAATAAACTAAAGGAACAGTTGAAATTAAATTTGAAATCCGATATTAATAATAAAATCCAAAGAATGAAGATTCTATATGAAATCAAACAAAAAGAACTTTATAAATATGATGGTTTTAAAAGTTTTAAACAGTTTATAAGGTCTTATGTAATGGCTAGAAGCCAAGCATATATGTATTTGAAAATTTATGAGAAAGTTTTAGAAGGGACTATTTCGATTGAAAAAGTTAAAGAAATAGGCTTTGTAGCTACATATAAAAATATATTAAAGAACAACTCTTTATATGTATATAAAGAAAATATGATTAAAGAAAATGCAGAAGAAGATGTTGGTAGTCAAAATATACCTATTAGAATTTTAATGAAAGATAAAGAAGTTTATGATTTTTGCAAAAAAGATACCAAAAGAATATATTTTATTCTAGAGAGGCTGATTAAAGATAAAAATAATATCTTGTCAGATCTTATTATTGATTATGAAAATCATAGAAAAGATAAAAAGAAAAAAGTTAACTCTTGATTATTATTATATAATATACTATTATCAAATTAGGTTAGAGAACTTTTCTCTCTCCGTTTTCAGTAGTAAAATATTTGCCCATAGGGGCTTTTTTTGTGTCTGCTAATTCTGCATGAACTAGTATTTTTAAATTTCCTAAATAAGAGTATAATAAATATATGTTAGAGACAAAAGTTAATGAAAACGATGTATATAATGAGCTCGTTAGATTAGGTATGAATAAAATATTAGCAAGTGATTTGGCTACTAGATTTTATCATAATGAAATAACAATAAAGGATTTAGAGATTATTAAACTAGAGCTTCAGGGTTTTGTAAGAGATGAAGTTAGCACTGTAAAAGATGAAATTAATATTGTAAAAGGAGAAATTAAAAGCTTAAAAACCGAATTCGATAGTAAATTAAAACTTCATAATTGGATGATAGGAATTGTATTAGCCTCTCAAGGCGCGATAGTAGGTATTTTAGTTAGTCTATTCTTTTATATAGTGAATAAATTGTAAAATAAATAAAGTGAACTATTACTTTTATAATCTTTTAAAAGATTATAAAAGTAATATATTCCCATTGGCAATTATATAAAGCTTAAGTTATCGACAAGTATCTTCCGAGTTATAAGATATTTATTTTTTAAGCTATAAATACTTTTTTTGATTTAATGAAAAAATGTTTTGTTAATTTTTAACATTAAACTAATAGAGAGGCTTTAAAAATTGCTTAAAGTAAAAAGAATTTTATGAAAAGGATATAAGTATCTTAAATATATTTTTTTATATTGTTTTTTATTCTTGTTTACCAACACTAGAATATTTAGAAAGTGTCAAGGCTGGATTTTGGGTTTTAAGCCAATTGAAGAGGATATGAAAGAAAATAATAAAATAATTACAAGGGATTTATTAGATGAGATTTTTTAAAATAATAAAGATTATTTAAACAAGATATTTAAAGAATATTCTGATTTAAATTTTTAAAAAATAAAGCAAAACATATAAGTAATTACTTGTAAAATTTAAACAATTTTTATGCAATTATCATTAATTGTATTTGTATGCCAATACAATCCCAATTGTCAATTTAAAACTTCAGTAATAAGTTTTGTTGATTGCTTTTTAAATTTAAAGTTTTTAACGAAGTCTATTTATTATTAGATTGTAAAAATTATTGTCTTACATCTATTTAATAACTTGTTTAAACAATAAAGCCCATCTTTATTAAAGATAGGCTTTTATATTGTTACAATTTTAATACGACTTAAAAGTTTTTTATTGAAAGTATGTCACTTTTTAGCTTTTCTGCTTCTTCCTAGTTTTCTTCAATTTGTTTTATAATTTCCTCTACATAAAGTTTAAGCTTGATGGTATCTGTTTGTATAGAATTCTTATCATTCTGATAATCTAATAAAAGTTGTTTTAACATTTTTGAGACGATTGCTTTTGTAGATAATAATTTTTCAAACAAATCTTTAAGATTCTCTAAATCCGAAATCTCTAGTTTGTCTAGATTGTCTTTTTTGGGATATAGATGACTAATTATGTAGTCGACTATTACCCCCAATGAGCTAGAGGTATTAAATATGCCTTCTACTTCATTTGCCAATATTATAATTTCTGAAAATTTCTTTAATTCACCAGTATCTATATCATTTAAGATCTCGTAAGCCAATTTTCTATAGGCTTTAGATCTTTCGGAATTATCGGATACTGTTTCGCGTGGTTCTTCATGCCATCTCAATTTTTTGAAAGCCCATATTCCATATTGGTCCGAAGGTTCTTCTTCTAATCTTTTTTCATATTTTTCTTTATCTGAGTTTGCTGTTTCTATTAAGTTTCTTAAATCATTAAGCAGCATGTTTTTTTCTTTGATTTTGGTTTGCTACTTCTTGATTTTTTTGGTTTACTTCTGTTTTAGGGCTTAATCTTTTTTTATTAGATTTTATTCTTTTTTTATTAGAATGATACCTCATATCTTTTTGATTGGTGTTAAAATCTGGATTGCAAGCTAAAAACAGAAAAACGAATATGTTTACAATTATACTATATTTCATAAATACTCTCTTGCTTAAGATCTTATACTTAATATAATTTGATAATTAATATAATCCAATACTTAATATAAAATTTATTGTATTAAGTATAGATTATTAAAATAATAATATTTTCATTGTTAGAAGTTTTATAATATTTTGATTAATTTTTAAGGCTTTAATAGATGTTAATATGTGTTTAAAAACATAAATAAGGAAGAATTAATAATGAAAGATATAAGTAGGGGGTAAAAAATCAACTAAAGGTATTAATTTAATTGCGAGGCATTCTAATTGGAATTAACCTGTAAATTATGCTATTGAAAATATTTCAGAAGAGTTTGAGCTAAATAAAAAATATTCTAGGGTTTATGTTTTTATATATTGGGCTATTATAAATAATTTTTTTTTTAAAATATTATTTATCTCGTAATACTTTTTTGTTTTTACTATTTTTGGTGTAAAACTTAATTGTCTATAGGTAGCTTAAGCTTTACACTAAAAATTATTTTATCCTAAATGTTTATTTTTCTATTTATGCACACTTTTTTGATATAATGAGAAAATATTTTATGAATTTTTGATATTAAATTAATGGAGAGGCTTTAAAAATTACTTAAAGTAAAAAGAATTTTATGAAAAAATCGATAAGTATTTTAAATATATTTTTATTTGTATTGTTTTTTTATTCTTGTTTGCCAACACTAGAATATTCAGAAAGTATCAAGGCTGGAATTTTGGATTTTAAGCCAATTAAAGAAGATAATAATAAAAATATTGAAGAATATAGTAAAAAAAATATTAAAGAAGATAATAACAATATTTATTGTGTTGATGAAGAATTTAGGTTAAACGAAATAAAAGAGGGAGAAGTTTCGCAATTATTTGCAAGAGGTTATGTTACATGGGTAAAATCTGGTAATTTAAGAGCTATAAAAGATAAAAACAATAATTTGATTCAAGATCTTAAAGGACTTAAGTATTCGTATATTTTTTCACCCATTCGATTTAAAACTTTATCATTATTATGGTTTAGCTATACTTATTATATTAATGATAATAACTATAAGATATTGGGCAATGAAGTGCCAATAGCTAAAATAATAGCATTTGAGTCAACTAAAGAGTTTGAAGATAATTATGAAGTTAAAAGTCTAAAGTTAATTTCTGAGGGATCAAATATTGATTTTGAGCAATATAGAACTGGTGTTGCTAAAATTAGGTTAAAAGAGACTTCAAAAGAGTTTGGATACATTAATTCATATAATTTTGGAGTTTTTAATAATGACTTAACAAATTCTTTTAAACTTCTTTATAAGAAGAGTGGATGTGGTTATATGCTTGCGCATTTTACTATAAAAGATAAACAAGCTAATAAAGATAAAACCTATGAAATTGTATTAGATATAAAGTTGTTTGCTGATACTATTAAGCTAATATTTGATAAGTATCCAAATTTATCAACTGAAAAATTAAAGGCTCTCTATTGATGAATAATGAATGACCGAATGATATTTTGAAAATAGAAACATAAAATTCTATTTAGATTAAAAGGTTTTCTTAAAGTTTTTTATATTATGATGGTTGTTAGTCTTGTTTTATATTTTTATTAAGGGAGTATTTTCAATATTTTGTAAGATAAATTTTATTATTTAATAATAATCTAAGCTGTGATTGAATTTTATTTTTCATGATTTTATCTATTCAATAATAATAAAATAAAATTTAACACAACATTGCAAAGATATAGACGTCTTAATTAAATTTTTTGACTCATAAATAATTCTATTAAGAAATAAAATTTTCCAATTATAGCTAATGCGATTTACAATAAAATGGGGGCCAATAACTAAATCAATCTTGTTTTATTGGTTGAGCTAGGTTATTGTATATTACAATACCTCTTTAAAAGAATATATAGACTTTCTGGTTATGAGTATTGTAATTTGCTATTTTTGATAGATGCGGTACCAATTAATTGTAAGATTAAGATAAATAGTCTATTGATATTGAAAGTGTTTGGATTTAATAATATTATTATTGTTGTGTAAAATTCACCTCTACCTAAATTCAAAAGCGCTTACAATTAAATTGCGAGTGGAGAATTCTTTTGCTTTTTCAATAAAAAATTTCATCATTTAACGTTTCTGTATTCATAATAATTTGCAAAAAATAACAACTAGTCAAATTGCTTACTAGGTGTTATTTACATATAAAAAAGTTTAGATATATCCAAAGTTATTCATCATCACTGTTAACAATATTCTCTTTAATTTTTTCAAAATTAGATTTGTTTTTAAGGTATTCTTTAACCCCCTTTAATTCTGATTTTAGTTTATCTAAGTCCGATTCAATTTCGACAACCTTTACGTTTTCTTTTAGATTGGGTTCATTGCCTCCCCAAGTATATCTTTGATTGCCTACATTTAATTTAGCTCTTAAATTACTTCTAGTATCTCTTAATTTTTCCAATAACTCTTTTAAGTCTGTATCTACATCATACCAAACAGTGTGTATGGCATTACTACCATCGGTAAAATGGTCATATATAGGGCCTGTAATTTTATCTCTAGCTTCTGTTGCTGCTACTATTTCCCTCTTTACATCCTCTAAAAACAAACTTTTATGTTTGATGGCATCGATGTCTCTATTTATCTCGTCTATTTTTTTTGTAAGTATTTCGATTGTATCTTTAGTTCGTTTTTCTTCTTCTTGCCTTTGTTTTTCTTCTTCTTGCCTTTGTTTTTCTTCAGTTTTAGCTAGTTTTTGTTCTGTTTTTTCTGGACTTTGGGCACCTTTTATAGATGAAGTTCCTTGAGATTTTGTAGATTCTAATAATTCTGCAGCTTCTATGTCATTTATTGACTCAGTTGATCTTGAGCTTTCTTCTGTTGACATATCAATTGGACCATTGATCGATGATAACGACTCCTCTATTCTCTTATTATTTACAGATTCTTCTACTTTGATTTTTGTTGCTATATCTGTTCCAGATAAATCAGCTGCACTTTTTCTTGATCTTGATACTGGGATTTTACTTTTTCCCAGATCTGTTAAAGTAGATGTCTCTTTACTTGTTTTTTCTTTTTGATTGGGGCTAAAGTCTGGATTGCAGGAAGTTAAAAATAAAAAGACAAACATGCTCGCAATTATATTATATTTCATAAAAATACTCTCCTTATTTAAAATATAATAATTAATATAATTCAATAATTAGTATAATACAATACTTAATATAAATTGTATTCTATTAAATATTGATTATTGGAATATATTTGCATTACCATAAGCTTATAATCTTCCATTATTAATTCTTCCTTATTTATGTTTTTAACACAATATTGATTGGTCTTTATTATCATCTATTAAAGTCTTTAAAAATTAATCAAAACATTTATAAACAGGGTTTTAAAAAAATCAACTAAAGGGGTGTTGATTTAAGCGTAAAGCATTCTAATTTAAATTATCTTCCACAGAAACAAGTATTTAAACTTATAATTCTTTTGTTTATATTTTTAATAAAATTTGATTTTAATAAAATCATTATTATTTAATTTTTATGCATGTGTTTATAAATTAAATTTATAAGGATATAATTTAAATATTTAATTTTCATAAATCAATATAATGATTTAGTATTTAACAATTCTTGAAAAAAGATAAAATTGATATATTCCCTCTTTCTAGAGGAATTTATTTTAGTAGAACTTTTAAAAGTTTACTAAAAATAGTATTTGGATAAACTTATATATTTGTAGATTATTTTAGCAGTAAGGTGGAGAAGGAGCATATATAAGGGTTTTGGTTGGTGTTTGTAATAACATTAGCCTTATTAGGTTGTTATTTACCTGATAAGTAAAAAAACAAGCTGTTCTAAACTTTTTTTGATGAGAATTCTACAATAAAGTAGTAATATGGGTTCTGATGCGATTGTTACTGAAGGTAAATTTGCTAATTTAAAATTATAATAGCTGAACATTGTTTGTCGATTGATATAAAAGAGACCCTATATACTTTATACAATGGTTTAAAAAATGGTAGTCGAGAAATCCCCCTATTGACTGGTTATAATGGAGAGTATTTTAATAAATTCTTTTTAGAGCTAGGTTATGAGCGATCTAAATAATTGATTAAGTTGCTTGTAGGATAAAAAATAAGGGGAATGATATTTAAAGTTAAAAGTGAAGTTCATGGGCTTTTTTTATGTATAATAGAATTATATTCTCCAGATATTAAGTATCCCAGTAAAGGAGGATATGAATATTAATATCGGGGGGGGGTGTGAATTTGTTATGCTTAGGCTCACTATTGATGAACAATATTTGAAAGTGAATAAAGGAATAGAGCAGTGAGTTTTAAAATGATTTTCGGCTATTAATTGTAAGATAATTTTTATAAGGATTATAATTTTTAAAACTAACGACATTCCGTATATGCTTTGTTTTAATTATATTATACCAATTTTGTATTTAATTATTGATAAATATGTGGATAAAAAATAAAAAGCATAATCATAATTATAACCATAATGGCAGTTATTTTTGGTGAAAAATATTTAAAAAGGATTGTTTTAACAATGATGTAAAAGAAAATGTTTTCAATTTTTTATTACTTTAATAGAAGTAATAGGTGTAATAAATTAAGCTTTATAAAAGCTATCAATGCTAATGAAAAATTATATTATTGTCATTTTAATTCTTGTTGTGACTGTTGTAGATTTATGATGAATTTTTAGAAAAAGTTAAAATTTTACATTTTTGTGTTAAAGTTTGGGATTTCTTAAAAAATGAAGTTAAAGTTTAAACTTTTAGGGTTAAAGTTTGGGATTTTGGAGTTAAAGTTTAGGGTTAGATTTTAGAGCCAAAATATCTATACTAATTAAAAATTATATATATAATTTTTAATTAGTATAGATATTTTGGCTCTAAAATCTAACCC
>NZ_JACHFA010000005.1 GCF_014201705.1 Borreliella spielmanii
GTATCATTTTTATAATCTAATAAAAGTTGTTTTGATATCTCTGAGACATTTTGTATTATAGATAATATTTTTTCAAATGAATTTTTAAGCTTCTCTAAATCCGAAGTATCTAGTTTATCTAGAGTTTCTTTTTTGGAGTATAAAAGTAATTAGTTGCTATGTCAAGAGAACGCCCAAGGTCGTTAAATAGGTTGTACATATCGAGTATTATTGTCAGCTTTAAAATATTTGTAAATTCTTTGAATTCCTTAGTGTCAATAGAACTTAAAATGGTATAAATGTGTCTTCTATACTTTATAGATCTGTCGGTATTGGAGGATATTTTTTCTGTATTTGGTCCCCAATTAAAATCATTAAAAGGTATTCCGTATTGGGCAGAAGGTTCTTCCCCCATCATTCTTATATACTCTTCTTTCTGTGTGTTAGCTTTTTCTATTAAATTTTTTAAATCATGAAGTAGTGAGTTTTCTATTCTTTTAGTTTGGTCTATTTCTGCTTTTTGCTTGGGGGCTACTTCTGTGTTAGGGTTTAATTCCTTATAAATGGAGATTTAATATCTTCTTTGTGCTTAGTGTTGAAATTTGGATTGCAAGCATTTAAAAATAGAAAAATAAATATACTTATAATTATATAATACTTCATAAATACTCTCCTTGAATATAATTTATGCTTTAGTATAATAAATGGAATTCTGATATGTATATATTATTTAATTATTTAAATATAATAAATAATATATACATAATTAAATAATATATTTATTGTAGGAAGTTTTATAACATTTTGAGGTTTTTAAAGTATATTTTATATATTCTTGATTAATTTTTACCAAATTTTCTTATTCCAATATATAGTTATTGCAAGAGGACTGTCTTCTATTAATTGTAAGATAATTGGCATTTTTAGTATTAATGTTTTATTGCAGGGAATAACTATAATTAATGAGTAAAAGTAAAAGTAAAAGTAAAAGTAAAAGTAAAAGTAAAAGTAAAAGTAATTAATTGAATAACGGTTTTGAAAAAGCATTAGAAGAAAACAGAAAATTCAAATAAAAAGTATGAAAAGTATGAAGCATTGTTCGCTTTATAATATTATCCTTTATATAGGAATTAGCATTTAAATTAAATAACAAAAACAAAAATAATAATAAACTTATTTTTCTCATAATTGTTTGCCTTTTATGATGAAGATTTGTATGGTTAAACCAAAAATTAATATTAATGTGAAATTTTTTTTCATATTAATATTACCTTCTAATAGTGGTTTTAATAATTGAATATTAGCTTAATTTATGGAATTTGAGTAGGTATTAATTTATTGATAAATAGATTAATCAAATATTCTATGAGTGAGTAATAAGTAAAAAAGTATATTATATAAATATAATAATATATATTATATTGTAATTCAAACAAAATGATATATAATTTTAATTAAGAATAATTATTATTTATAATATATATTCTTAATTAGAGGAAAGGAGAATATTTTTGTGGGAAAAAATTTGTTTTTATATATATTGTTAATGTTAGGATTGATGTCTTGTAGTCTAGATTCTAAATTATTTGGTAATAAAGAACAAAATAATAATGATAATGTAAAAGAAGTTTTGGATAGTGTTCAAAAAGATTCTTTAAAGAATTTATATAGTAGTCAAGAAGAGCAAAAAGGTTTTAATAAAAATTTTGGAGAGCGGAAATATCAGGATTTAATTGTTCCTATAGGACCTATGGTGTCTTCAAAATCATTGAATAATAAGGTTGATATACCGAATATTTCAACTAATCATGCTAAAAAAAAAGAAATAAAAAAAGAGGATTTAGTTCCTTTTACTTATGAAGAAAGAAGGGCAAGTGAAGTAATTAAAAATATACAAGATATTCTTAAAGACTCTGGATTCTTTAATTTAATTGAGGATGTGTGTGTACTTAAAGATGAATATATTTTAATAAAAGATGATTTTAATAATGTGATGAGCAAGATTCAGAGTAAAAAAGCATCACTAATGGAAAATTTAAATAACAATAAAAATAAGATAAGGGAACTAGCGCAATTGCAAAATGAGTTAAAGATAGGTTTTGAATTTGATGAATTTATAAATAAGATCGATATGGCAGAACAAGAGATAAGATCTGCAGCTTTATTTTTTGATATTGCTCAGAAAAGTTTAGAAGAGAGCATTATTAAAAGATTAGAGAGTAAAAATAAGGCATCTTATGCACTAAAATTATCTAGGGAAGCTTTAAGTAAAGCAGAGAGTACTTTAGATAACTTAGACTCTTATTTTTTAAAAAAAGCTGAGGTAATGGTGAAAAAGCAAGAATTGGAAAAACTTATTGAACATGTAAAAACCGTTTTAAAAAGTATTAACTAATAATAAAGTATAGTATATAAGGAAATAAATTTGTTTTTAATGGTATTAATAGTCAATCATTTACATTGACAACTTTTATAAAGTTTAATTTATCTTAAGTATTTTTAGAGATTATATTAAACATTGGGTTTTCCAATTTTCTTCGAGATACTTTATTATGTTGTTTATGTGTGCCACCCAGGTTTCCAGACGGGTTTTTTATATTGTGGACAGCTTCCTTCTAAAAGCACACACAAAAAATTAGATTAATGTTTATTTCAACCAATGCTGCTTTTGGCCGTATCTTGGTTTTTCATTATTATATTATTATTACCCTATAATAATATAATGGAAGCTGCAATTATGCTAGGTAAGAATTTTAATTAATATTTAAGACTAAGTGCTATTAGATTATTTTAAATATTTAATGCATTTAGTCTTAAGTATTAAAAGGTATAAAATGACTTACATATAAAATCCAATCGCATTTTTAATAGGTCAATTTCTGGTACTCTTGTTAATCTAGGCAAATCTCAAATTAAAATAAATGATAACATTTTTAAACATTTGCTCGATATCGTAATATTTGCAAAAAATAAAAAAACATACAAAGAATTAATATTATTTACTACTGAAAATAATATTAGCGATAAAACTATAAAATTAGCATTATAAAATAAAGTATTAATTCCTTTTTGTGAACATCCAAAATAGAGATTACTTTTAAAATAAATATATTTTGGAGCTTTTGCTTGCACATCCAAAAAATATTAGCTTAGAAAAAGAGCATATCATTATAGTTGGATGTGAGTGGTATAGGAAATTTTATGACCTATTCTCTTTCTACTTTAGGATTAGCAGCTTTAACTTTTATATATGAAGACAAAATATAAGAATCTAATCCAAATAGACAATTTTTATTTAGTTATAATGATATAAGATCTGGCAAAGTAGATATAATTAAAGAAAAAATAAAATCGCTAAATAAAACCATTCAAACTAAATCTTATAAGGAAAAAGTTTTAGTAAAATTATTGGAGAATATTTTTACTAAAACAAAAATTAAACCATCATTAATAGTACTGTTAGCAGATTATGACTACTATTTACCCTTAGTTAATAAATTTTGTATTGAAAATTCTATTTCACTTATAAATATTGGATATTTTAATGATTTTTCAGTTATTGGTCCATTTTATATTTCAAATATTTTATCTTACTACTACCGCACTGATATAGGAGTTATAAAAAAGTCATCATCTTCTAAATTTTACGAAGTAAAATAATATTAGTAAATAAAGACCGTCAAGCCCTTTTTTCTTTACTAATAATGCAACTTTATGAGATAGTAATTATAAAAATGTTAAGTATTAGGGTGATTATATTAAAATTGGTTTTTGTAAATCCAGTTTTAAATAGCAATAGTAATTTGTCATTAACAATGATAGTATTATATTTATAGATAATTTATGGAAAATCAATTAATCAGCAAATTGCACATTGAATTGGGAATTCTTGTCTTAACAATAGAACTAGCAAATACTCAATTTAGTCAATATTCTCCAAAAGTGATACTTAAGCACTATAATGACAAACTTAAAATTTCGGGGCTGACCGACACCACACTAACAATAATGGAAAAATATCTTGATAAATTAAAAGAAATAAAAATCATAGCTAAATTTTATACTAAAGACAGGGATTGTGGCATTTTATGTTATTACAAGCTTAATTGCTCCGCTAAGCAAGCTCAATCAAAAATATCAGACTATTTACTTTTAAAAAAAATATAAATTTTTGAGATATATAATTTTTATTATTGTTTATGAAAAATTTTGGAGTCATTTATGAATATTTTTTTAAAAAAAATAAACTGTTCAAATTGCCGTAATAAGCCACATTATCCATTAATAATTCTTATTTCAATAATAGAATAGCTTTTGCAAAGCTTAAGTTATGATTGGTCAAAAAAAATGTAAATAAGTAAGTTGTGGTTGTATTTATCAATTATAGTAATATTATTATAAATAATAGTTTAATATTAAAAGTGTATAGCATGCAATAGAAATGTATTGGCTTTGTTTGTTGGGTTTTTAATAAAAAAAAATAAATGTTTGACCAATCGCTAGTTTTTGTTCATAAAAGAAGGGTTGTACAAAATGAGCTGTGATGATTTTTTACGATAAAGGGTACACTTTCTAATTTGAAATTGAGTGCGGTTGAATATTGTGTTTTAAGTGATATGCGCCAGGTTATAGACCGATTTGCAAATAATAACTTTTTAGCGTATCAATCCGATAGCTCTGATTTTTTAGCGTATCAATCCGATGGCTCTGATTTTTTATGGCCGCTATTTGAAGACTATAGTGAAAATGATTTTGACAAGTTCTTTACAAGATTGGGCACCAAGAGGTCTAAAGAGCTAATAAATCTATTTCTCAAATTGAAAATGCGTGTAAGTAATAGTGTATTTGAAACAGAAGTTTTTTTCTTGTATATGTGTATTAAGGACGCATACTTAATTAATCTTTTTTATTTTGATGATGATGAGCACAATTGTTTTGATTGTGTTATGCGTACTTTTGATCAACAATTCAAAAGCATAGTAAAATCTTTAAAATTAAAATTGGAAGATTTTGGTGTTTTTGTGTAAAATGATCCTTTTAATTAAATCAAAAAGAATATAAATAAGCAAGTTACATGCGCCATTAATAAATTAATGGCGCGATAATTAGCATTATCTAACATTTATAAGCATTTTTTATATAAAAATCTAAGTTTTTCTTCAAATTTATTTTATATCCTTTAGAAAGAAATAAGATTTTTATATTTCCATTAACAATGGTAGCTTTTGTAAAGTTTAAGGCATTAATATTGTAATGCGGATAGGATATTTTTAAAATGTCTTTTACAAAAAATTTTTCAAAAGTGACTTAGTTTTGATTTCCATTTTGTAAAATAATAATATAAGTATTTTTTATTATAAGGAGTATGATTTTATGAATAATTTTTTAATAAAATTTTTTCTTTTTTTATTGGTTTTTTCAAATAGCTATGTTGCTTTTTCTAAAAACATCAATGTTTTTTTAATAAATAGTAACTGCTATGGACTATGAGCTTGAACAGATAAATAAGCTTATGTCTAATAAGGAAGAAATAGTTCTTAAGGAATATGGTCTTAATAAAAAGATTGTAAAGGGGAAGTTGTCTAATCGCAATGTTATGGTTGTTGATTGTGGGGTTGGCAAGGTTAATATTGGTGCTTGGATGGGCTATATTTTGTCAAAATACAAGATAAGTCATATAATTAATTCTGGAGTTGCTGGTGGTGTGTTGTTAGTGATAAATATAAAAATATTAAAGTGGGTGATGTGGTAGTATCTTCAGAAGTTGCATATCATGATGTTGATTTAACTAAATTCGGACACAAGGTGGGGCAGCTCATGGGATTTCCCCAAAAATTTAGTGCCGATAAGAATTTGATTAAAAAGGCTAGAGAAGCTATTAAATTAAAGGTTGGAGATGCTAATACATTCAGGATTAATATTAACAGGAGATCAGTTTATTGACCCAATTTATATCAAAAAAATTTTAAAAAACTTTAAAGATGTAATAGCTGTTGAGATGGAAGGTGCAGCAGTAGGGCATGTTTCTCATATATTTAATGTACCTTTTATAGTTATTAGGTCTATATGTGATATTGTAAATAAAGAAAAAAATGAAGTTGAATATAATAAATTTTTTGAATTGGCTGCTTTTAATTCAGCGAAAGTTGTACAAGAAATTTTAAGAATTCTTTAAGAAATATATAATTTCCGTAGTTTTCATAATTTTCAATTATGCGTAAAAAAAGACATTTTTTATATATATTTATAAATTTGCATTGTATTACATATGTATATCCTCTACTTCTTTGATATTTACACGATATTCAGATTATTTTTATTGATTATATTAGCTTAATTACTATGTTACAGAATAATATTTCTCGTTTTAAGTAAGTTGCATTGTGAGTCGTATTATACTTGCACTTGCTTTTAGGGTTTGAAATTTTAATAATAGTTTTATCTCAAGTTGGTCATAAGTGCAGAAGGTGGGGAAGAAAGTCTAGTTTAACAACTTTAAGGGAGTTATGCTCGTTAGAGCAGGATATGCTGACATTATAATTTTTTTACATCAAGATAGTTAGGAGTGTAACAGGAATAATAATACTTTAAGTGATTATACTAAAGTGAAAGTATAGGGAGTTTTGTTAAAAGATGGGAGTGGACTTGCTAGTATTCCAACTATGGACTTTCTACTTAAGTTTATGAAATTTATAGATAAAGAACAATGGAATATATGTGTGTTGATAAAAGCTTATAAGTATAGAATATATCCTAATACTAATCAAAATAAATGCTTTTTAAAAGTATTTTTGGGGTGTATTATTTTTGTATAACAAAAAATATATAGTTATATTAAGAGCGTAAATTATGAAAAATATTAGTTTAGAAAGTTTAGTAAAAAATCTTAAAAAATAGATTTCAATTAGGAAAGAATTTTTTTAGAAATTGTGACATTAGTAGTAAGAATTGTTCTATTTAGAATAGCAATTCTTGCTATATTTCTAATTTTTTTTGTTTTAATTTTTATATACTTTTGACTATAAATTATTTGTTATTTTTAATAAATCGTCTGCTTTTATTATGTATATCTCACCAAGATAGTTTGTATTACTACCATTAGTGTTGTATTACCACCAGTATGTATTTATGTTAACATTGATGGCTATTGTAAAGCTTAAGGGTATCTTAAGAGTAATATGAAATATCAAATTAATAACTTTAAGATTGATTTACTTCTTTATAAGTAACCCTTTTATTTGTTATATAATTTTTATTTTGTTTGTGATTGCTAATTATTAAAATTATCAAAGTATAATTAATGTAAAAATTAATTATACTTTGATATAATTCAATACTTCTTTTAAAGAAGATGTCATTAACAATTAATAATATTAATCTATTATTAATGGTTATTGCTAAATTAAAAGATTATAGAAAAAAGGTGTGCTTATTTAGAATTAAAGTTTATGCGAATTATAGGTGAAAAATTTTTTGTAATCTTTAGTTAAAAATTAAGCATATCTTTAATAAAAGATATGCTTTTACATATGGTAATTTTAATACATACTTAAAGTTTCTTTTGTATTGTAAATATTTCATTCTTTAGATTTTCTGCTTCTTTTTGTTTTTCTTCTGTTTGATTGCAAAGTGTGATTACGTAAGATTTAAGTTTATTAGTATCTTTTTGTATAGAATTTTCATTGTTTTGATAATCTAATAAAAGTTGGTTTAACATTTTTGAGACGTCTGCTTTTGTAGATAATAATTTTTCCAACAAATTTTTAAGCTTCTGTAAATCTGAAATCTCTAGTTTATCTAGAATATCTTTTTTAGGATATAAGCAGACAATCATGTCGTCTAAAGCAGTTCCAAAGAAGTTTAATATGTTAAATAGGCCTTGGGTTTGGCCTGACAACATTATAATTTTTGAAAATTCCTTTAATTTGTCAGTATCTATATCATTTAGGGCCCCATAAGTTCGTTTTCTATATCTTATAGATCTCTCTGTATTATCAGCTATTTTTTCACCTTGTCCTTCTCCCCAACCCAATTCTTTGAAAGCCAATATTCCATATTGATCTTCAGATTCTTCTTTTAATTTTTTTTCATATTTTTTTCTATCCTCGTTAGCTTTTTCTATTAAATTTTGTAAATCATCAAGCAGTGAGTTTTTTATTCTTTGATTTTGGTCTTCTACTTTATTTTGGTCTTCTACTTTATTTTGGTCTTCTACTTTATTTTGGTCTTCTACTTTATTTTGGTCTTCTACTTTATTTTGGGTTACTTCTTTTTTATTGTGTTTGATTCTTTTTTTGCTAGAATGAGACTTTATATCTTTTTGATTGGTGTTAAAATCCGGATTGCAAGCTAAAAATAAAAGAACAAACAAGCTTATAATTATATTATATTTCATAAATACTCTCCTCACTTTAAATCTAATAATTAATATAATGCAATATTAATATAATCCAATAATTAATATAAATTAATAATTAATATAATGCAATATTAATATAATCCAATAATTAATATAATGCAATATTAATATAATCCAATAATTAATATAAAATTTTATTGTATTAATAATAGATTGTTAAAATAATAATATTTTTATTAAAATCAATGTAATGATTTAGTATTTAATAATTCTTGAGAAAAGATAAAATTGGTATAAACTTGCACATTATGTTTATTTTTTCTAAAAAAGTCTATCTTGGCAGGAGATTTTTAACAAGCATAGTAAATAGTATTTAGATAAACTTATATATTAGATTACTTCAGCAGTAAATAAGGAGTACGTATGAAAACTTTGGTTGGCGCTTGTATAGTAACATTGGCTGTATTGGGTTGTTATTTGCCTGATAAACAGAAACAAGCCGTTCAAACTTTTTTTAAGAATTCACAAAGTAGTGATATAGGTTCTGATGAGATTGTTGCTGATGAAATTGTTGCTGATGGGATATTTGATAATTTAAAATTATATATGACTGAGCATAATTTGCTAGTTGATATAAAAAAGACCATAATCAGTTTAAAAGATCCTAATTATCGTGCTGTACCCCCAGTGCGTGACTATAATGAGGAGTATTTTAATAAATTCTTTTTAGATTTGGGGTCTGAGCGATCTAAAGAATTGATTAAGTTATTTGGCAAGATAAAAAATGAGCAGAATGATGATAAATTTAAAAGAGAAGCTTATTGGCTATATTCATGTATAAGGGATTTATATTCTTCAGATATTAAGTATTCTGGTGAAAACGGGAATGAGTATATTGTTGATATGCCTAGGAGGCCCACTATTGATCAACAATATCTTTAAAGTGAAGGGAGTAATAGAACAGTATGCTTTAAGATGATTATTGTCTACTAATTTTAAGATAATTTTAATTTTTAGTATTAATGTTTTGATAAAAAAATAAAAAGCATGGCTATAATAGGATTGTTTAGGAGTAGAAATGTGTAACAACGGGTGTTATAATAATGATTCAAAAAATAAAGTGTTTTTAAATTTTTATTACTTTAATAGAGAGCAATAACAGGCTTATTAATAAGGAAATAAGATCAAGGCAAAGTTGATTTATAGATTCTGAAGTTATGGTTTTGGATTTTTTTAAAAAAGGGGATTAGGTATAATTAAATTGATGTTGTTTATTTATATTGATGATGTCATGTAGATGTTTTGGGATAAAATTATTAGTGGAAGCAAAAAAATAGTAAACTATTAGTTGTGGAAATTAATCAAGTATTAAATATATAAATAAAATTATAGGATCCAAATTAAAAATTAAGACATTAGGTGTAGAAGAGTTTGTAAAATTGGCATAAGAGGCTATGATTGGTTCTAAAAAATCTGCTCAAGAAGTTAATCATAAGAAGAGTAAAGGCAATAATACTATAATAGTAAGAGACTATCCTCAATTTAATTAAATCAATTTAATGTATCAAAAAAGATTTATTTTGAAATTATTGATTAATTTAGGCTATTATGCTTCATAAGTGGTTGCTGCTATGCTAATTAATCTAGGAAATGGACTAATGAATGATAAATTAATTTATTGGGGGAGATGTTGAAAACATTGGTAGTTATTGATGATAATAATTAGGCCTATAATAATCTTTAATTACTATTGGACAAATTTAATAGTGAAGAGTCTTTAATAATAGCAATAGCAAGTAATTTAATACTACATGTTAAGGTAATTAATTTGCAACATAAAAATGCAGCAAGGAGCATACATTTGTTCTAACCAATATACCAGATTTTTATATTAAGAAATGAAATTAATTTCGGGTTAGGATTATTTAAGTTCATGAGAGCACGCTTTCATACTAATTAAAAATTATAGATATTATCATTATTTAGTATAAAGTATGGAGACAGCCCCCACATTAATTTTTTAAAAGGCTGCCCCCTTAATAGCTAAACTTCTAATTAAGCTATTAGAAGGATAACAAATTATTGAAAAATGATATATATATTATATATATATCATAAATCAGACAATTACAGTAAATAATTATTGTGGAAAAACCCTTATAAAGGGGTATGGGGAAAAAACTTAATCTAAAAGATACCTCTAGAATTGGGTTTAAAACCTAACAAGGATAACCGGAATAATATATTTTATAACAAGAACAGCAAAGAATCCTTGAATCATTTATATATTCTTTGATAATTTAATATTTACAAAATATATAATATTAAAATATTATATATACCTTGTCTTTTATAAACAGAATATTATAATGGTAATTATTACTTTAAAAGTAATATATTTTTGATATTTTATATATTTAATTTATTTAATTTCCTTAATAAAAGAATTTGACTAAATTTTTTTATTAAGGAAATATGAATTAATTCTAAGTGTCTTTTGCCAAGAAATAATATGACATTAGTAATAATATTTCTATGTAAATTGGGATGGCAATTCGAAAAAATCATAAATAAACATTCGAGAATTTTATTCATACTTATTAACAAAGTAAAACAAAAAAATGAAAATTTATTAATAGAAATGTTAGGGAAACATACTATTTTTTTGGATTACACACTATAAAAGTGTATTCAAAAACCTGAGTTTAATCTTTATAATATATAATTAATTAGCTTATTAAATATTTTTAAAACTAATTTAAACAAATTAGAAAATTGACACAACTATAATGAGATTTATTTTCTCAAAATGACCTTTAATTTTTAAAATTAAAAATGGTTTATACGGACAATAAAATTAAAAACCATCATGGAGAAAATAAATTAATAAGTCGAGGCAAATTACAATATTAGGAATATTGTAAAACTATTTAAAATCTTATCAATTCTTAAACTTCATCTACTCTTTCCCAAGAATTTAAAAATAGATAAAAAATTGTGTCAATTGTAATTATTATTAATGTAAGAGTTAGGGATCCATTTGTAAGTCCTTTTGCCCTTACTTCAGGATAAAATTTTAATAATCCGTTTATAGATATATAACTCGTTAAACCAGCCAATAATCCAGAAATTAGCCTTGATAGAGGATGAATTATCCATAAAGATTTCATCTTGATTTTAAAATATAATATAGCAATATATTAATATATTGAAATAAAAAAAACAAATATGTTCCAATTAATACTGTTACCATGTATTCAAAATTATAAAACAATATTTTCAAATGAATTCCTAGTTGATCTGATTTGCTATGATTAAATCTTAATGTAAATTGGATCATGATAGCAAAAGTCATTTTTAATAAAAAACACAATATTGCCGAATCTATTGCTTCTTTCTTGTTATATTTTTCTGTTATTAAATTTAAAGAAAATAGTGTTGATAAAAAAATAATTCCTGATATATTTAAATACATTTCGAATGCTTTTAATTTGTTTAGTATAACAATAGATGATATTATTGAAAGTAATACATTAAAGCAAAAAAGACCCAATTTCCCAAAAAATCGATAAAGTATTCCTAAGCTTGTGTATATAAAAAGTGCTATTTCCATACATAAACTCAGATCAAATAGGTCATCGGCCATAATAAATTATATCAGATTAATACTAGCATACAATATTGAATTGATATTTTGATAATTTTAAACAAAAGAATTATATATTTACAATGTAATTACAAAAACTTTAAAAACTGTCGAAAATAAATCTTAAACATAAATAGATAGTTTTACTAAAAACTATCTCTAACTAAATTTAATATAAATATAGATAGATTAAAAATTATTTATAATCTTCAGTTAAAAATAAATCCGAATACATTTTTGTATATCAAAATTTTATAGTTTAAAATATAAGAATTTATTTTCTCAACTTTTATTAAAAAATATGTTAAAATAAATTTAAATAAATCAATTCTAATATATTATTTATTATTGCTTTTAGGGGACGTAATCTATGTTTAGAAAAAAAGAAATATGTTTCTTGTTATTTTCATTACTTTTATTTATGTCATCAATTATAATTTCTCATGGAATAAAAAACATTGGTATTAAAAATGAAAATTATATTACAGTTAAGGGTCTTAGTGAAAGAGAAGTTTTATCAACATCTTCTAGTTGGGAACTTAGATATAATTTGACTGGCAATACTATTAATGACATTATTAAAGCAAATAATTTAAGCTTGTCTAAAATTAAAAACTTTTTCTTAAAACATGGATTTAGTGAAGATCATATAAAAATGGGATTTATGGAATTTAATGAAGAGGCTTATAAAGAATCTCTTTATAAGTATAGAGCATATATATCTTTAAGTGTTCATACAAAAAATATTGAAAAAATGGAAGCCGCAGAAAAAAATATTACTGAACTTTATAATCAAGGCATATTGATTAGTAATAGTGGAGGACCAAGATATTACTTCGACAATATTAATGATATAAAGCCCGAAATGTTAGCAGATTCAATCAGAAATGCAAAATTAGCAGCTTTGGAATTTGCAAAACATTCAAGTTCAAAATTAGGAAAAATTAAAAATGCAAATCAAGGATATTTTGAATTTCTTCCCATTGATAGAAGCTTAGGGCCCCAAGAGAGTTATCCAAAAAAAATATTAAGGATAGTTACAACCGTTTCTTATTATTTGGATTGATATTTTTTTTTATAAGCGAACTATTATTTTCTAAATAAAATTATAGAAATGGCTTCTAGCTTCATTCTATGGCAGGTTTTTGAGTTCTAAGAACTGTATCATCAATATAGCAATAGTATAATTTACAAGCTTAGCTTTTGCATATTACTTCTTTACTTTCTGATTTTTTATATATTTTAGCTTCATTTAGAGTCATATTAATTCACAACTTTTACAATTAGAAATACTTTAATCTTAATTTTTAAATTTCAATTGCCTAAAATGTTCTTTCTTACTTAAAATATTTTTAAAAAATCAATCTGAAATTAAGTTTGCAAAAACTGGTGTGAAAAATCAACGCCACAAAATTGCTATTAACATAAAAGTAACTTTTTATAGGAAATTTAAATGGTCTTTGAAATATTCAGCTTTAGGATTTTACTTATTAATAACTTTTCGTTATTTGTAGTCGATTATTAAAAAATAATAAAACAAGTAAAAGATTTAGAACTGCAATAAATAAAGGTACTACCTTCCCAATTACATTAATCAAAACCACTCTTTATCTAAAATTTTATGACAAACTTTATTATTTAGTATAACAAAATAAATATAATCACTTTCTATACTTCATTATGTTAAAATAATTGAAATTTAAAAATTATCATCATTTTATAATAAAAATTCGGGTATAGCATAAAGAATTTAAAAATAATAAATTTTTAAATAAAAAAGCTGCTAATTGCTAAAATAGATTGATAGAAATCTATTTTTTAAAAAATCCCACTAAACCATCCTTGAATATACAACTAACAACTCTTAACTAATTTAACAATAAGCAGAAAAATTTTATGCTCTTTCTATACCCCTCCAATTAAATTTTTAATCCTTTACTACTTTTTTATAATAATTTGAAATTAATAATCTAAAAAACAAAAAGAGTCAACATCAAACAATCCTTTATCATTTATTTTTAAATGCGGAACTACTGTTAAAGACATAAAAGACAAAGTCATTAAAGGATCATCAAGCTGAGAACCTAAAATATTTTTACAAAAATCATTTAATTTCATGTATTGAAAAGCTATTTCTTTGGCTGGAAGAGTGCTCATTAATCCAGAAATAGGAAGTTTAATTATTATGGTTTTTTCATTATTTAGAGCACATAAACCTCCCTTATTTTCAATAATTATATTTGTTGCTTTACATAAATATTCATCATTAGTTCCAACAACTATAATATTGTGAGAATCATGAGCAACTGTACTCCCTATAGCACCTTTTCTTATCCCAAAATTTTTTATAAATCCTATAGAAATTTTACTATTGTCTTCATATCGATTTATTATAGCTATCTTTAAGATATCTTCAGCAATATTAGATTGAAAATCTGGAGCCAATAAATTGCTATCAATCATAGTTTTCTGCGTAATAATTTGGTTATTGATGCAATTGATTATCGGAATCATCTTATTTTTAGTAGAAAATTTAAAATCTAAAATAGATTTTTCACTACAATTAAAATTGTTTATAGGAATTTCACTTATTAATGGAATATGCAATATGCCGTCACTATAAACCAATTTGCCATTAATGTAGGTTTTATCTATTTTGAATGTCTTAATATCTTTAGTAATTATAAAATCAGCAGGATCTCCTATCCTTAACAACCCCACTGGGATTTTATAGTGTAAAACCGGATTAATACATGCTATTTTTAAAACATCAAAAAAGTCGTGCCCATACCCTATTGCACGAGCTACTATTGAATTAATATGTCCATGTAGTATGTCATTTGGATGTGCATCATCAAAACAAAACATTAAAGAATCACAATATTTGTTAGAACATTCACTAATCAAGGGATGCAAAGATTCAAAATTTTTAGCCACACTTCCTTCTCTAATTATGATTTTCACACCTAAAGATAATTTATACCTTGCATCTTCTATTGTTGAACATTCATGATCAGTACTAATACCTGAAGACATATACTTTAAAGTTAAATGGGGAGACAAGCCAGGAGCATGCCCATCAACAACCTTATTGCGCTTTAATGCAGAATTTATTTTATTTATAACTTCAACATCCTTATTAATTACTCCTTTAAAATCCATTACTTCAGACAAATAGTAAATATCATTTGATTCCATTAATTTGTCTACATCTTGATCATCTAATACATGTCCTGAGGTTTCAAATTTCGAAGACAAAGCCGGCACACAAGAAGGAGCTCCAAAAAAAATTTTAAACTCGGTTTTTTTAGAATTATTTATCATAAAATTTATACCGTCAATACCATTCACATTCGCTATTTCATGAGGATCGCTTATTGTCGCAACAGTACCATGTTGAACTACCAAATGCGCAAAGTTTGATGGTATAAGAAAAGAACTCTCTATATGTATATGTGCATCGATAAATCCTGGCAACACATACTCATCCAATGTTGCATCAATTTTTTCTATGCTCACAATATAACCATTTTCAATCGTTATACTAGCTGGATAAATTTCTTTATTAAAGATGTCGATATAATTGGCTTTAATTTTAAATAAATTCATTACTTATCCTCTTTTAAAAAATTTTTGTTCATAAAATACTCTATATGTTTAAATATATATATTATTATAAAATATATCAAAATGGAAATTTATTAAACATGATCTACAAACTTAATTACATACAATTTTTATCTTATTTTTTATTTCTTTTCACACTATAATAGTGTAAAGCATATCTCCACTATAATTTAAAATCTTTCAAAACTTTAATTATAGTACAAAGAGTCTTTATATTTAATTGCAACTAGATTTAGAAGAAACAAAAATCACCGATATTTGCTAAACATAATAGAAATCAAAGATAATTTTTGGGGCACAATTAACGAATAAAAAGATTTAAACAAAAAATAACTAGCAATTTTAATATTATCAAAGATTATATGTTAGAATATCGGCAAATTTTTAATAAATTTTTGCACATTTAACAAACAAAGGATATTTATATTGAATATTTAATTAAATGATGGGATTTTAGAAAAATTAAGCAATAAAACAAAATTAATAACTTATTACACTAGTCACAATGATATTTTATTGCTTTTCCAATAAAAAGAAGAAAGAATCTCAATCTCCTTAATTTAAAATTAAATAACAATAATATTTCTAATTTCTTGTTCTAGATTTATAGGATCTCTATTTATGCTTAAAATAATATTTGAAAAGGTTTTATTTAAATAATCTCCCAATTTATTATTTTCAGACTTTATGAATTCTTTATTGCTACTATAATCATTTAATAATTGCTTAACACATCCCCTAAAAGTTGTTCTCAAGGCTAAAAAGTCTTCGAGACAAGTTTTAAGCCTTTTAAGATTAGGAATATCTAATAATATTAAGTTATTTTTTTTAGCAAGCAATAATCTCATTATTGCTTCAAATCTAAATTGAAATTCTATACCTACATTTTGCATTATTTTATTGGCGATATTCTTAATACTAGATACATTTGAATTTAAAATTAATCCTAATTCTTGCAACTCACTTTCATTGTAATCTAAAACTGCATACAAACATCTTCTAGCCATTTTAGATTGTTCTACATCATCAGCAAGTGTTTTTTTTAACACAGACCAACTAATATTTTTAAAAGGAAGATTATATTGATTAGACGGCTCGCTTTTGAATTTTTCAAAAGAATTATCTATGGCTTTATTATTAAATTCTACCAAACTATTTATCAAAAATATAAGCCTATCCTTTTCTCCTTGCACATGTTCTTTCCTAGATTGTTTTTTGTCATTATGACTCTTAATAATCTTATTTTTCTTTAAAACATCAGCTTGGCATGAAATAAATAGAAAAATATTGATTAATAATATTATTTTTTTCATAAAACACAGCCCTTAAAATGGCTCTACAATAAATCTGTAAAGCCATAATATAAACTTATTATAAGTATAAAATTGAAATAATTACAAAATAAAATATAATCTAAAAATGATTTTTTTTCAATATTTTGAAATGCTAAATAAGTGCATGCTATTTCTACAAAAGATTATAGAAATAGCTTTTTAGACTCTCAAGAAATAATGATTGACCACTAAAGTAATGATATTTTAATTTCAACTTCTAGAAGTTATTTTGACTTTTATTTTTCTATAATAACAATAATTTTAAAAATTTATGACTGTATTTATATCTCACCATGAGGATTTATGAATCCTTGAAGATTTATACATAATTGTGGAATATCTTTCAATAAATAAGCATTATTATGCTTATTGCAAATAAACCAAGATTTTTAAATATTTCTATGTTGTTTACAAAAATAATTTTAAAATAACATTGAAGTTTATACGGAAAATGGAAATCAAAATAAAATTGTAGAAAAATCTTATACAAAGAAGATACAAAATAAATTTTTGAAATACATGAATATATAATTCATGATTATCAAATTATTAAAAAATATATAAAATTAAAAAAAGAAGAATTTTAAGTATTGACGAAATTGCACATATTAAAAAAGTTATTAAAGTAATTCACTATTTAATTGGTGCATAAAAAGAAATAAACAAAATAATTTTAAATCTAAAAGAATTCAACTAGCCAACACAGTTTTTAGCCTTTATAAATTTTATTTAGCATAGTTCTTTTATCATATTTAGAAAAATATATGTATAAATTCAGGAGTAACTAAAAGAAGTAGTGGTTTTACAACTTTACTTGTAGTTTTTAAAAACAAAATAGAGGTCTTTAAAATAACAATTACTACTGGTATCTTTTAACTATAGTTGATATAAGCATGAGTGCTTCCATCAAGAATAGAAAGATTTTAAACATCCAAAACCAACGCTATTTATTGGTTTCTTTTTTTTGTTTTACAATACATAGCTAAGATAATAATTGTTTAAAGTAATTTATCTATATTTTAATTTTAGATTTTTTCTTTCATGCTAGTTAAAAATGAAATATAAGGGATAAAATAGGCATTTTTAATGGAAAGAAAGACTGGGGATTTTAAAACCATTTATAAGTAATTTTAAAATAAAAATCGTATGTACATCTTGCTTTTACAATAATGTTCAGTATCTTTAAGATCTTGGATAACCTTTTTAGCTACTTTTAAAGCTTCTAGTTTGGCTATTAATTTATATTAAAAGGGACTTTGTAAGTCTAATAATTTTTTTCAAGCTCTGTATTACTATATTCTTAAAGCTTTATTTTAATTGATTTATTTTATCTTGATAATTTTTAAATTCGTCATTAATAACCTTATTATTAAGCTTTAAAACATCTGAAAGCAATAAATCTATTGTTTTTTTCGTTTACATATGCCTCACAAGCCATTATAAACAATAATAATAGCATAAAAAATACTTTAACTATGTTCTTATTTTCCAATAGTTACTCCTACATTTAGGTATAACAATGAAATAAAAGCTAGCACAACATTGCAAAATATAAATCTCTCAATTAATTTTTGACTAATAAATGGTTTGCATTAATGTAGTAGAATAAAAGTTGGAATGATTAATAAAGTATTATTTAGTAGATTAAAAATAATACTTTAAAAACAAAAGTCATTTTACCAAATGGACCTTTTACACTAAAATTTGCAAAATAAAAATGCCTAGAATACATTTTTTAATATCACTTTGATTCCAAATTTTTAATTTTTTTTCTATTTAAACTTTTTAATCTATATTTATTTCTATTAAATTTTTTTTTATTATAGAGTGTATTACCATCTATAGAGCTTTTTCTATTTATTGCCTTTCTTTTATTTAAATTAAATTTTTTATTGAAATGTCTTTTAATAAGAAAATTAACAATAAGAAGGGCCAATATTGGTAATATACTAAAGAAAATCAATTTTAAGAGGATAGTTTTTGTGTTCATAATTAAATTCTCAACTTATTATATGATTTTTATTGTAAAAATTCCATTTTTTAAATTCCATTTTTTTGTGACCGCCACCAATTATTGAAATACCATTAATAATATTTATTAAAATAAATAATGCAAAGATATAAAAAGACAAAAATTGTATAATTAGTGTACTCTTTATATATTTACATTAATTTAATTAAGTTTTCTACTATTTTTGCTGAGTTAGAAGAGGCTTTTTTTAAAAATTTTTTATAATCATCATAATTATTTTCATTATTAACTATATCAGATATTCCCCGGATGATTATAAAAGGAATTTTAAAATTATATGCTACTTGAGCCATTGCAGCGCTCTCCATGTCTATTGCAATTGCATTTTCGAATTCTTCTGGAATTTCTTGAAAATTTTGATGGTCAATGAATTGATCTCCAGTAATTATTAAGCCCAAATAAGAGGTTGTATTTTTTATTTTTATCTTAGAAACTTTCCTTATAAGAGCAGTGTTTGCTTTAAATTTTTTAGGGTGTTCCGGAATATGTCCAATTTCATAGCCAAATCTATGCAAATTAAAATCGTAATTTGTTGTTTCTGTAGATATTATAACATCTCCTACTTTTACGAATTTATTTTTGTTGCTATAAATTCCACTAGCAACTCCAGCATTGATTATATGACTAATTTTGTATTTTGATATAATATAGCTTGTCCAAAAAGCTGTATTTATTTTTCCAACTCCCGTAGCTATGGTAATTATATTATGATTAAGCACTTTCCCAATAGTAATCTTTTTTTTTCTTCTATGTTCTTCTATTGAAATAGATTTTTTATTTTGAATAATTTTATCTATTTCTGCTATTTCTGCTTTTGTAGCTGATATTATTAAAATATTGCTTTGAGAATTTTCATCTGATTCATTTATTTTTGGCTCATTTCCCCAAATATTTAAAACAATAGATAAAAAAATTATTAATGGGTTTGTTATATTTTTGATTTTCATAAAGAAAGCTCCATATATGTTTTTTATTAATTTTATAAATTAATATTTCTATATTTTCATTAGTTTAAATAGTATTGCAATATTATACTATTTATAATATTGCATTGGTTGGATTAGATTTTTCAAATTGTAAAAATTTAAACTAGAAAAACTTCAATAATTATACATAGCTAATCTTTCATTATTTGTTTTATTATTGTCTACAATAGTAAAACAAAATTTTTAGTTAAGCGTAAAATTTAAATTTAATTGATTCGTGTAGTATACTTGCTTACATTACTATAATAATTTTTATTATAAGTAAATTTTAATTATTTTTAATTTTTGAAATTAAGGAGGGGAGATTTATGGTCAAAAAAAGTTGTTATTTCATCAACATCTATAATGTTATCTATTTTCTCATTAAGTTGTGATTTGCGAAAAGAAAATGCTGGAAACAAAATAGGTAGTGTTATTAGTTCGGGAAAAGATTATTGGGATAATTTAGGTTGTAAATATTTAAGTGGATCTGAAAAATCTATATTCAATGCATTTCCTAAGTCTAAAAAAAGTCAAGTGTTTTATTCTATTTTAAAGAAAGAAAACGGAAAAGATGCTATACAATTATTAATTAATTGGGGTATAGATTTTCAAACAGCAAGCTCTATTGCTATTAGCATAGATAAAGAATTAGTAGAGCTTAAGAATTCTCAAATTAAATTATCCGATAACGATTCTTATGAGGTAGGGAATGCCGGGAATTATAATTTACCTTACAGCAGTATTGACAGTGATAATAACTTATTAAGTGCTGATAGTTCCTTCTATTCTAATTTAGACAGCAATGATAATGCAAATACGAATTATTTAAATAGCCAGAACTATACATATCAAGAATATACCAATAAACAAGCACAAGAAATGCAAGAAATATTTAAGAAATATAAAATTTTTAAAGAAAATGCTTATAAGCTTTCACAAACTTTGAATAAGTCTACTTCTTATGCCGAGGAATTAAACACAAAATTATCTGAAATCAATACGAAAGAAAATAATAAATTTATTTTAAAAGCAGATGATATAAAAGATATAATAAGATTAATAGCCCGAATAAAAATGACTCAATATACAGATTTGTCAAAAAAAATACTTGATAATAACTTTTCAAACATAGCTAGTGATGAAGAGTCAGCTCGTTATGTTCTTTTATATAAGAATACTAATAATCCTTATCTTGAAGTTCGAAAAATACTTGGCAGCATTTTAAGCAAGATATCAAGCATAGTAGGGGGATCTAAGGCTAATGTAGTAGATATTGAGGACTATGAAAAAATTAAAAAAGCTAAAGAGTATGCTCAAGGTGTGCTTGACATATTAAAATCAATAGATTCTGGAGAGGCCATAGAAGCTGTTTTAAATAAAGCAAAGCAGCTAGAAAAAAATAACTAGAAAAGCATTAAAGAATAATAAAGTATTATTGAATATACTCTAAAAAGATAAAGACATAGATTTATTTTAAGTTAAATCTATGTCTTTTATTAAGCCAATTTGGAAAGGAAGTTAAAGGTGGCTTAGATATTCTAATTTTTATAGTTTAAAATAATAGATAAAAGGCCCTTTATAATTTTTGTGAACATTTTTCTTATAGGTAATAATTTTTAAACAAATTTTCAATCTTTTCTAAATTTAAATTATCTAAAGCCTCTTTTACAGACAATAAGCGATTAACTATTTTTTGAGGGTTAATTTATACAATATGTCATTTAAAAAACAATTATTAGTACGTGTGTCTGTTTCAAACAAATACCCATAAGTTCTCTTAATTTATCATTGATTAAAAAACTCTTTAAAAAGTTATAAAGTCGCTTGTTCACATTAAATTTCTACATCTTATTGCTGTCATTGCTTTTAATATATATTAAAATATGGGGTGAATCCCCCCACAATGAAATACAATTTTCATTCTTAAGCCAATAATTTACTTGAATCTACTATTTATTTGTATTAATAGTAGAGCTTATAGTTTTAAAATCTATGCTTAAATTGATTGATTAGCTATGATGTGAAAATTAATATAAAGTTTTAAATTGTACAAATTTTTACAATATTCCTTTTTAAGAAAAAAATTTCCAATCAAATTTAAAATTTTTTTGATATAAATGTAATTACAAGCTTATTGGCTAAAAAAATATTGTGTGAATCACGTTATATTTGTTTTTATTATTCAAGGGGTTATCTAGAAACTAGATTTGATTTAATCAAATTAGAAAATATTTTTAACTTTTTTTGAAAAAATTCTATTAACCGAAAGAATTTTCATAAAATAAATCCTAATGAATTCGATCAACGAATTCATTTTACTAAACTACAGAATTTTTCTTTTGTCAGATTGGTATCTATCTTTTGCAAGATTTTATTAATTTAAATATATTTATTATTATTTTTGATTTTTATTGTAAAGAGGGTTCTAAATATTACAAGAATAGGATTATCCAAATCAAGAAGCAAAGCCTTAAAATATTGCTAACAAATCATCTAAGCAAAAAAATAATATCAGATACAAAGATATCTAATCTCTTTTTTAAAAACTCCTTTTTAATCAATTAATAAAAGAAGCAAACTTGTAAATAAAGTGGGGAATGATTACTAGAACCTTATGCAGCAACACTATAAATCAAGTTAATATAAATGCTTCTAGTAAGAATTTAGACCTGTAAGTATCCATTACGATTATTAACCTCGCTGCTAATAATTTATAAAAATTGCTTTTAAATTTTGGTTTCAACTTATAGCAAAATTCAAAAAAGTATTTATAGCCAAAACCCTCTTTTAATTCTTTAAGCCTCTTTAAAAATTTATTAACCAATCGACTTCTTTAAAAAAAGATTAAAACTTATATATCTATCTAATTTATAATATTCGCTATCTTTTATCTTTTTCAACACCTAAATACATTTTATTTTATGAAAAATTTTATTTGAAGTATTATTTTTTAAATAAAAATAAACAAAAGAAATTTTTCATCATTAAAAAATTGTCCCGATTTAACAATACAAGAAAATACAGTATAAGGTGAGCAGCCCTTAGTGTTACTAGTACTATAATTGAATGCGCTATAGATAAATCAGTAGATTTAGAGGCACTTGTTAATAATGTACAAAATAAAGCAAATTCAATTGAACTAACTTATAGAAATAAAAATTTAATGCATATAAGTGACACCTTGAAAAAGGTTGATCCTGATTTTCAAAATAGAAATTTTACGGAAAATAATCTTATAGAAAGTGGGTTTAGAGGTCTTGAAAAATTAATTACTTTCCAAGCTTAATATTTTTTATATTATCAGAGAGTACTCAAGGTATCTAAATATACAAATTAAAAGTTCAAGCTAGGCAAATGAAAAGGAATTATTACTAAACCATTTTAAAAATTTGCATATGCTTAATGAAATTGAAATAGAATTTAAGGACTTATTATTAAAATCAAATTTTAATGATTATAAATATATAATATTTTGGATACAGCACATAGTTTTAATGTGATATCTAAAAAATGCATTATTTAGTATCGATTATATTATTATTCCAATAATAACTTAGGAATGGGTAGTTGAGTGTTTAAATTTATGTGATTATTTTTTAAATAAATTAGGTTTAAAGGTCTTATTATGTTTGCTTATAACCAGATTTAAGAAAATAATATACATAACAAGGGGTTTCTAAATTTATTAAAGAATAGAGGTGATTTTTTGGGTATTATACCTGAGAGGGAATATTTAAATAAAAATATATCTGTAATTCTAGTTTTTCTTTTGAAAAGGATTTTATACATGAATATAAAAGCGTTATTAATAAGTTTTTGGATTATTTAAAAATGATGTAGAAAATATAAAATAGGCGAATTTATCTTGTCTTAACATATGCTTCTATTATAGATCCAACTGTGGTGTATTTTGATAATGTCTTAATATATTCATCTATATCTAAATATCCTAAAGTTTTACCAAAATTCTTATCTTCTACAAGTTTATCAAGAACTATAATAGGATCAATAGAAACTCCTTTTTCTTATGTAAAATGTTATTATTCTGTTGCTAGTTGGAAACAATCTCACTATAAAAAGGGGTCTATATTTTTAATATAATAAATATTAAAGTCATTCAAAATATATAATTTTAATCATCACTAGACTCTATTATTTCTAAAAAATATCCCTGCGGTTTCTATTGATAATAAATATTGAAATAAGACTTTAGAATAAAAAATCAAAAACATTAATAATCTATCAATAATTATTTGCAATAATTGCATTACAAGTTTAAACTTAACGTATATATGTATATGTTAAGTAAAAATCAACCCTGTTTATAGGATGTTTATAATCGGTTATTTCTGATAACCATAAAATTTAAAAAAATCAAGCTACTATAATAATTTTATATGTTAGGAAGAGTTAATATGATCAAGTTCCCTAAAACCCATATACCGAAAATTCATATAGTAAAAAAAGAATATGAAGATGCCACTATTAAGTGGGATAAAGAATACTCATTGTTTAGAAAACTACATGGTAAAAATAAGACGCTTGAAGATTGGTTAGAATATATAAAAAAAGAAGAAATGAAAAAAATTAAAGAATTTTCAAATAAATTTGTCGAAAAAAGGTACCAAAAAAACCATATCTTGGAGCCTTAATGGAGCTCTAGATCCAACTAAAGGGAAAAATAAAAATATTATAATAAAGGATAATTATAAAATATGAATAAAAGCGCTTATACAAACTTTAAAAAAGAAAAAAGAGCCTATTTAATAGTAAAAAAGTTGGTATTAATTAATTTGGGAATAATAAATAAAGATAATAAATAGAATATGGAAATTATCAAAATCAGTTGCGAAAAACTACTTTAAGTGCCATAAATAATAAAATTGATGTAAATTTTATATAAAAAGAATATAAAGATTTTATAAATTTAATGATTATAAAAAATTTAAGGGATTTTTAGAAAGGCTTAATTTGAACAATAGACTGGTAAATATTCCAACAGTAGTAAAGTATAAACATATATTATGATGTCTATCATATCATTATCATTTATTATTGCATTCTTGCTAAGAAACCTGAACTTAAAATACGTTGAACCGAGATATTTAAATTAAAGATGAGAATATTTAATATTGACACTAATAGATTAATTTCTGGTAAATAAGAATAAAAATTAAAAAATAGTATAGAAATATACAAGATTTAATTAATGTTTATTAGTACAAAAAGATAAAGCAATACAAACTTAGTCCTAGTAATACAAAATGAGCACGCTCTTTTTTAGATAGGGTTTTTAGAAAAGCTTAAAAAATATTTTAAAATTTAAAAAAGTTCAAAAATATTAAGGGGTTTAAAAGAAATTGAAAGAACAATAAGATTTTTTTATGAGAATAAAAATACATTATTACGTTATATATTCCCTAATATAATTATACACTTATTATATGCCAATTAAGGAGAATATTTTTATGAAAAACAACATAATTTTATGTATGTGTGTTTTTTACTTTTAAACAGCTGTAGTGCCGATCATGATGCTGAAACAGCAATAAAAAAACATATCAATGAAACAAAAAATGCAAATATTAATGAAATCAAAAATTTAATAGAGATAAGTAAAATACCCTTAAATAAAAACGAAATGCCAACAATTGAACCAGAGAGTCAAAAAACTGTAGATATTCAGCGAAAGTGATGAAAAAGCTTTTACAATAGATGTAAGGGCCTTTAATTTTATAAATACTTTTTTAACGAATATTAAACTCGATAACTTTGTAACAATATTTCATAAACTAAACCTACAATCACCGGCTAAAGTGCTAAATAGCATAACAATTTTAGAACTTAACCTAGAACAGATAATTAATCACCTATCTTTGAAAAAAGATGTTTTAGATAAGACAAAAATTTCAGATTTAAAAATGATTAAAAATTCCCTTAAACAATTATTCTCTATAAGGAAAATTTTTTCAAAAAAAATAAAACAAATTTTATTAGATTATCAGAAAGATGAAAATTCTATAAAAACAGAAGATTCTAAACTAGAAACCTATTTGGGTGCAAAATTGAATCAATTTAATGAGAAAAGAAAAGGGGTTAATAATCTGAAAACAGCCATATTATTAATACCCATTCCCGACATTACAAATTAAAATTTATTTAAAAAGTTTATTATTTTTATAGTTAACACTGATAAATTTTTGTGATAATTGTGGTGGTAAAGCTGTTTTATAAGGTAAAATCTAGAATAGACCGATAAATACTAATGGCATTTGGATTTGCACATTAAAACAAAATTAAATCCCCATATATAGGAAAGATATTTAATACAAATAAATAAAAAAATCAAACATAACACTGATTACTACTTGAATTAAAAGTATTTATAATTCAATTCCATAAACAATAGAAGAATAATTTATGATTGATATTAATTAAAAATTAATAAACACTTAACCCTTTAAAAGCAAAAATACAAAAACAAATATTTTAATATTAAAATTAACTAAAACGCGATTTCCTTAAAATAAGAAACTTTACTGATAATTTTAGAAAGGTTAAACCGGTATTAAAGGGCGAGTTATTTATTTTTATATATAAAAATCAAAGATTATAAAAATAGCTTCTTGTTTTATCTTATAATAGCTTTTTGGGCTCTTTTTTAAGAGCAGGCATCTACTACTAAAGCATAATCTACAAGCTTTATTTATGGAGATTCCTGCCTTGGTTTTTATTTCTTTATGATAATAAGCCTTAAAATTTAACCCTACTACATTTAATATCTCTATCATGCAAAGTGCTACAACTACTGCAAATCCATCTAGCATCCCTTAATTTTAGAGGTATATTTTTAATACCATAATTGTTACATAGTTTACTTGATAGGAAATATCTACTTTATGCAAATAGGATCCACTCCGCCTTGATTTACATGATAATCGGCTTACACATTCATGCCATCCTAAATCATTAATGCTTTTCCCAAACATTCCTTTTTTTTCATACCTTCAGTTGATGAGTTTTCCATTATTATGTTTTTATAATTAACTACAAAGTAGTAGATAATTTATGTAAAAGGTCTTTTCTTTAATTTGAAACTTTATCATGTAAATTGACAATTCTTAATCTAGATTTAGCTTTATTGATAGCCACTTCTTGTTTTTTTGATAGTTTTCTTTGGTATTTCCCAAGTTTATTTTTATTTTTAAATAAAAATTTAAGATGATTGGTTCTCTCAATTCCACCACTTACTAAAAGCAAACCATACTAATATCAATACCAACTAACTTCTTTTTTATTCTCTTTAATTTTATTGTTATTTTCAATATCTACGCACTCAACTACTACTAAAATATAATTTATTATTAGTATCTTTTTCTACTACATTTCTAATAATTCCTTAATTCTTGATACTCCAGTAGACATAACTTTACAAATTCTATTTTAGGGAGCTTTATATAGTCATTTTCTATTCTTGTTTATTTTTAAAAATGATTAGTTCTAAAAGTTTGCCTATTTTTCTTGATTTTATATTTAGAAATTCCTTATATGCTATCCCCTTTTTTAATTTCTCTGAAAAATTATTATATACGAAGTTTAAATTAATTTGAGAATTACAAAGAGCCAAACCATCAACTTCTCTTAATAATAGAAACTCTTCTTTATATTCACTTAGATAATTAATAAAACTTTGCTTATTGTTTTATAATAATCTATTTTATAACTTAATATTTTGTTATATAAATATTATACATCTAAATACTTTTCAAAAGTATTTTTTTAAAAATTAGTGTTAAGATATATTCTGTATATATAAGCTATTTTAACACTCATTATTTTTTAATTATTAAATTATATTTAAGCTACTTCTAAGAAAATTATGTGTCGTTTTCTTTAGAGAAAACCGCGATTACTAGGTTAATTAAAGTCTTTTTAAAAAGAAAAATCAAAATCCTCCTATATCCATGTCATATTAATTGCTTTATAGAATTTTTTTTATTTGATATCTACATTTATTGCTTATAGAATCTATTGAATAAAAAGTTGATTTTGACCATTAAGCACGACAGTATTAAAAAATGTACCACAATCTAAACCACCTTTTTTATTAATTTTTTAAGGCTTTGATAGATGCTAGCAAGCAATTATGTCAATTTTGTATTTTTAAAAACACAAATAAGTAAGAATTAATATAAAAAATGCATATATAAAAAAAGCAAAATCATAAAACAAATAACAGCCATTTACTCAAATACAAAGTGAATTTCATGATTATTTATAAAAATAGGATTAATACCTATTTTTTCTTTTTAAGAGAAAAATTATTTTAATACCTTTTTTAACATTTTTATTTTCTATGCTTTCTAAGAAAGCTACTATATAATAGATCAAAATAGTTCTTTTATTCTTTATAAAAATATATTTTTTTAACTAAGCCAATTTGTTAAAGATAGCATTTAAAATTTTTGTAATTTATAATTTCATAAAAACAAAACGATATCAACAAATAAACTACTTTATAAACAAGTACATAGGCTATTCCTATTTTTTGCAATATTACATTTAAAAAGAAAATAACAAAAAAAGGTATAAATGATAACAACACCCATATGAACAATCTTACTTACTTTATAAAACCTCCCCATAAATACTCTAAATACTTTACAAAGTCTTTATAAATTTAAAGATTTTAACTTCCAAAACAACAGGTGTTAAAAATCTATTTATAGATGAAACATACTATTATTGAAATAACCAAATTTGGCAAAAACCAATCAAGAATGTATAAAATAGATTTTTTAAAAACTCAAAATACTATAATGTTTATTATAATAAATATATTATTATAATTATTTAAATAATATATTTTAATTGACTTAATATTAAATTATATATTGAATTAAATTAATTATATTATTATACTGAAGTCTAAATTATATTCAAGGAGAATGTTTATGAAATACTATGTAATTATAATAAGTATATTTGTTTTTCTTTTTTTATATGCTTGCAACCCAAATTTCAACACTAATCAAAAAGACACTAAAAATCTGCCCAACAAAAAGGAATTAAAACTTAGCACAGAAGTAAGCTCTAACCAAGAAGAAGATCTAAATAAAAAAATAAAAAATACACTACTTAATAGTTTAAAAAATTTAATTGAACTAGCTAACACACAGAAAGAAAAGTATATAAAAATGATGGGGGAAGAACCTTCTGACCAATACGGAATGGATTTTGACAAGTTTAGTTGGGGAAAAAATACAGAAAAGGTATCCTCCAATACCGCCAGATCTATAAAGTATAGAAGACACACTTATACCATTTTAAGTTCTATTGACACTAAGGAATTTAAGGAATTTGCAAATATTATAAAGCTGTCAACAAAAGATAACATATATAATCTCTTTAGTGGCTTTGGGCAGGCTCTTGACATAGTAACTGATTACTTATACTCCAAAAAAGAAACTCTAGATAAACTAGATGCTTCGGATTTAGAGAAACTTAAAAATTCATTTGAAAAACTATTATCTACAATAAAAATTGTCTCAGAGATGTCAAAACAACTTTTATTAGATTATAAAAATGATGA
>NZ_JACHFA010000006.1 GCF_014201705.1 Borreliella spielmanii
TAGACTCTTCCAAATATTTGGGCTATGCGGGAGAACTTCAAATATCACTAAAAGATACCCCAAATAATGGTCTTACAAACGTAGTTGGGAAAATAGTCAATGACGAATTATATCTGCTTGAAAAAATAGAACCTTGGGAAAAATTCAAAATAATAGAAAATAAATAAATAAACTTTTTAATAGTGTATTTATTGTAAAAATTTTTCAATTGCTTTAAATACATAATAATAGACATTAATGTAAGACTCTCTTAAATCGAAATTTTTAGACGTGTCAAGAAAATATATAAATTCATTAGTAGCAGAATTAAGATCGTCAATATAGTTTTTAAGTTCAAAGTCACGATTAATAGCTTTTATATCATCCAAATTAAAAATAATAGTGGCAACATTTTGAATATTGCTATTAATATTTTTTTCAACATTTTTTTTATTAAAACTATTAATAACGTTAAATTCGGGTTCATTTGAATTTAAATTAGAAATTGTCAATTTAAATTTATTATCAAAAATAATGCCAAAATTATATGTTAATAAACTTGCTTTTTTAGAATTTAAAGCCAATTTCATTACAATATTATTATTAAATTTATCTAAAATAAAAAAATAAGAATAATAATTAATATCTTTAATGGAATTAAAGTATTCCTTAGTATGAATACCGGTTTTAAATTTACCATTTCCCAACGATTCATATAAACTAATCTCAATTTTTATTGCTTCATCTAAAGATTTAATAAAAATTGAAGAAGCACTAATATTACATGAAAATAAAAAAAGAATAAAGGTAAAAAGAAAATTAAACTTTTTTTTCATTTAAGATTTCTCATGAAATATAATAATATTAATGAAAAACTTTCATAAAAAGTATAACAAATTATTCAATAATTAAAATCAAAAAGAATATAATTATTGCACTAGAATTACATTTATATAAAATCACTTAAGGAATAAAAAATGAAATACCTAAAATACATTTCCTTATTTTTATTAATTTTAGGTTGTAAATCCATTTCAAATGGTAATTTCAATCTACATGATACAAATCATAAATTAGGAAAACTTAAATTTCAAGAAGACTCAATAATAAGCAGAAATTATGGAAATAAAATATCTATCGTGGGGATATATAACCCTTTAACAGAAAAAGAAAATTTTAAAGTTAATATTTACATTCAAAAAAAAGGATTACAAATAAATCCTGAAAGCATTTTGATAAATGAAGAAAAAATTAACTATCTAAAATATAAAGCAGAGCTTAAAGTAAAATCCAGCTTTAATAAAAGCATTATTAACATTTCACTAACTAATTCAAGAGATCTGCTAACTCACATTTACGATAAAAGCATAGGAAAATATATTAACATTGACTTTCAGGACAATTGGAATGTATCGCATAGCATAAAATTTAATAAGGAGCATATTTTAGAATATTTAACAGATTTTGATAAAGAAACTAAAATATCTAAAAATATATTGCAAAAACGTATTGATAATCGAAAAATTGAAATTGAAAAAACAGAGCTTAAAACAGAATATAATGAAGTAGAGAATTATTACATCTATAGTATGAAAATTCCTAAATTATTTGAAAAATCGAACACATCTTTGGAAACTTACGAAACATTTGTAATAGCAAATTATTACCCCTGTGAAAATTTAAATATCCTGTTTTTAAATTTAAGCTTATACTCTGATCAACTGCGCTTTCTAAACTCTATTTATGATGAAAATGATAGAAAATTAAAGATTGAACCTCCTGTAAGAACTTTAAAAGATTCAAAAACAATAAAAGAAACATTAAATATAGTATTAAGTCCACAAAAAATAATCGAGCTGGCAAAAAATATTGAAAAAGATATTACTTTAAAATTAAAATCTTACGGAGAAAAGGGAGAATTTACATTTGAAATATATAAACCACTTCTTTTAAAATTTTTAAAAGAAGTGGATCATTGTATAAAAAATTTACAATCAAATAGGTAAGCTTTAATAAGCTAAAATGTATAACTACTTGATTGTAAATTTACTAATAAAACTTTACTTTTTTTAATATGTATATTATCATTAATTGCAATGCTTAATGCAATAAAAGATCAAACGATAGGAGTTTAAAGTGTATCAATTAATAAATAATAAGATGTCTTTTAATAAAGTAGTAGACCGTAGATTGAAAATATTTTGGGTCATCCAAAAACTAGGTGCTAATTATTTTATATCTAAAAAAAAGTATTCTCTAAGTAATGTTGTTGCCATGACAAATTCTATATTGGAAAAAAAGGGGTTTAAAAAGGTTACTAAAAGAACAATACAAAATGATATAAAAATTTTTGAAAATTTGGGATTAATTAAAAGTCATTTTAATCCACTTGGAAAAAACAATGGCAGCTTTACTTACTATACAATAAATAAAACACTTGAAAAATTCGCTAAAAAAATTATTAGTACAGCGTATTTTATTAATAAAAAAATTAAACATGAAAAATCAAAAAACAAGGAAATAAAAAAATTTAAAATAAAAGAAGAATCTCAAAAATACAAAATTTCATATCAAATAACTTCACATGTATTAAGCGATAATATAAGTAAAAATTATAAGAATTCTAAAACCTCTATTAAAAAACAAAATTTAAAGAAAACGATAAACTTCTTGGAAAAAGAAATCAAAAAAAAGCATAAATCGGTAAATTTAGAGGAAATAAAAGAAATAACAAAAAACAAAATTAGCTATAAAAATTCATTATGGAATTTAAAGGATTTCATGGAAGAATTATACGAATACGAAGAAACAAAAATAATAAAATTCTTTAAAAAAACTTTAAAAAAAAAGAAAAATAAAGTATGGTTTATGTCAAAAAATTTTAAAAATACAGATTTTGATGAATTAATAAGAGAATTTAAAAATAAAAATAGAATAAAAAGAAAGATAAAATTTGAAAATGAAACTCAAATTAATAAACCAAATGATATAAAAAATGCTATTGCATTAATTAAAAATCTAATAAAATCAAAAAAATCTTATGAAAAATAAAGAAACAAAAATAAAATTTTTCAACAAAATTGAAAAAATAGAAAACAAAATTATTTATCATACTAAAATTTTTAGTATGATAAATAATTTTGAAGCAAAACCCAAAAAAGGAAAATTCTGGTTATGTCTAAGAAACATCTTTAACCATAAAAAATACGAAAGTTTTCACTTATTTTCAATAAAAGAAAATGATAAATTTTTAGGAATTTTTTATGGCTTTATAAATCTTTCAAAACCATTTATTATAAACTATGCAGAAAAAGGGACAAAAAAAACCATAAGATTAAAAAAAATTTTTTATATGGAATTCAGATTTAAAAAAGGAAGTGTTTTTTGTTATTTAAGAAGTCTATACACATTAACTAAAACTAAAAATAAAAATAAAATTTTTTATAAATCTCTTTTAGAAAGAACTTTAAAAATTGAAGAGAGAATATATAAGTTTTATGATAAAAAATATGAAAATAATAAAGGAATACTAAATTGGATAAGAAAAAACCAAAAATAATAACAATTGCATCAATTAAAGGTGGCGTTGGTAAAAGTACAACAGCATTAATGTTCACAAATATAATTTCAAAAAAAAATAATAAAATATTATTGATCGATTTAGACCCACAAGCAAGCAGTACAAGCTTTTATATTAATACTATAAGAGAAAAAAATCTTAATTTAAAAAATATTAACATCTATAAAGTTCTTAAAAAAGAAATAGATATAGAAAATTCAATAATCAAAATAAATAAAAATATAGACTTTATAGCAAGTCATATAAACTTAAGCAAATTCAATGAAGAAAGCATCTCATTAAAAGAAAATTTGCTTAAAATATTTTTAAGCTTTATTAAAAATAGATATGATTTTATCATAATGGATACAGCACCTACATTAGGAAGTTTACTTAATAATAGTTTAATAATCACAGACTATTTAATTATACCATTACCAACAGATCAATGGGCAATTGAAAGTTTAGATTTAATAACCAGTAGACTTAATGATCTTTTTAGAAAAGATTTACCAACATTTTATTTAATAACTAAATTTATTGAAAGACAAAATATTGATAAAGAGCTCAAAAAATTTATTGAATGTGAATATAAAGGGAAATTTTTAGGCAGTGTACCAAAAAGAGATAATTTACGTAAAACTATTTTTTATAGAGAAGAATTTAATGTTAACGAAGATTATCATAAAGCCTATGAAAATATAATTGAAAATTTCCTGAGTATACTTTCAAATTAGTTCCATATGGAACTAGTAGTTCCATATGGAACTAATTTGAAAGTATACTCAGGAGAAAATAACAAATGAAATTAAATAAAAAAATAGAAATTGTTAAAAGAGTTGAACTCAATGAAAATGAAATAAAAAGAACCAGAGAATTTAGGTATTTAAAATTAAAAGAAAAACTGAAAATTTTAATAAAAGAAGAATCTTATAACAAAATTGAAACAGCTCGAATTTTAAAAGAAATTAACGATAACAAATATTACGTTATAGATAAATACAAAAGCTTTAATCATTTTATAAAAGATTATAATATGGCAAAAACCACTGTTTATAGATATATGAAATTAGCAACGGGAATTGATAGTGGTGAAATCAATTATGAATTAATTTTAAAAAAGGGAATATATTATGCTATACAAATCCTAGAAAAAAATGGAACCATAGCTACTTCAAAAAGCATACTAAATAGGTCCTTTAAGCTAAAAATTGAAGACGAAAAAAGCTTTGCTTTTTATAAATCAAATGTTAACTTTGTTAGCTTTTTATTAAAAGAAATATACTATAACAATCAAAAATTACTTACAAATATTAAAAATAAATATGAAAATATAAAAAACAAAAAATAATATTCTAAATTCATAAAGTAGTGTTTTGTTTAAAAAATGTTTCAAAAACACTTTACAAAAAAATAAAATACTATATAATAATTTATATAGATTGAGATGCAATGTCTCGCTCTTGTTGTTTGATTAGAATAATAAGTTGGCTACCAATATGGTAGCCTTTGTCATTTTTATAAATTATTAAAGTAGGACTTATATTTATATATTTATTAAACATGTTATAAAAAAATAATTATTTTGAACAGGAAATAAAAACCAATAAAGATTATAAAAATTAATTTTTATAATCTTTATTTTCGATTGATTCAACCATTACTAAGAAATCCAAAATTTTATACTTTTTCAAGCTTAAATCTTCTAATCCAATTTTAATTTTAACCTCATTATTCTTATAAGAAGCATCCTCTTCTTTTATCATCCTTTCTAATAAAGACTTGGATAAAACAAATGCGGAATAATTAAGCCAATTGCCAAAAAAATAGTTATTATCTCTTTTATAACTTATTCTTCCTTCGATTTTAGTTCCATCTGGTAATAATAAAGGAGTTTGTTCCGTTATACTATGGTTCCTAAACTTTGTATATAAAACTATTTTGGTTATTCCTGTTTTATAATTAAAAACTCCTTTAAGTTCTGCATTTTTGTTTAAACTTTGGTATATTCTAAATGTTTTTCCAAATTGATCATGCTCAACGTTTAAGGAAGTGCAAGATATTAATAATAAAAATCCCAAAAATTTTAATTGATTTCGACATAATTCCATATTCCTCTCCTTTGGTAAAAAAATTATAGATTAATGAACATAATGATATATTTTTTATTAGATCATTGCAAACAATTTTAAAAAATTGATGTTTTTTAAATTGGATTTTTGAAAAAACAAACTTTATGAATATAATTTTGAAAAAAATTATATTCAATGGTTTTTATCAGCTTTGTAAACATTTTAAATACTAACAAAACTATTTTTAAGAAACTAAAAGTTGATTTCAATATCTATGAACATTTAACATCTATTAAGCTTGTGCAGCAAGTGCCACATTAAAAATACAACTCTGAAATTAAGTGATACTAGGTGGACTTGTAGGATTTATAATACTTTGCATGATAGAGATATAAATGCAGCTCTAAATCTTAAAGCTTATTATTATAAGGAAATAAAAACTAAGGCAAGAACTGCCAGAAGTAAAGCTTGTGGACCGTTATCTAGTGGATGACCGTTCTTGTAGAATCTAAAAAGCTATCATGGGATGAAACAAGAAGATATTTCTACAATCTTTGATTTAGGAATAGCAGTTCACTTTTGTAAATTAAACTTAGTATTTAAAACTTTCTTCAAAAAAGAAAAGTCCTTCACCTAAAATAGCAAGGATAAAAACTGAAAAATCAAAACACCCATAGTTGTTTTTTAATTCAAGAATGTTTTAAGTGCATTTCACAATGTTAATATGAAATGTAATTTCATATATAATAAAATATAGACAAAATTTAAATTTATAAAAACTTATAAGGATGTTTGATATGAAAATATTGATAAAAAAATTAAGAGAGGTATTATTTCTTAATCTAATCTTACTTATTTCTTGTGTTAAGGAAACTGGTGGGAACAAATTAGTGTTTAAGCTCAATATTGGAAGTGAACCCGCCACTTTAGATGCTCAACTGGTAAACGATACGGTTGGATCAAAGATTGTAAGTCAAATGTTCCTTGGCATTTTAAATGGAGATCCCAGAACTGGGGGGTACAGACCGGGACTTGCAAAAAGTTGGGATATTTCTAATGACGGCTTAGTTTATACGTTTCATTTAAGAGATAATCTTTACTGGAGCGATGGTGTTTCTATTACTGCCGAAGGAATAAGAAAATCTTATCTTAGAATTTTAGATAAAGAAACCGGTTCATCTGTTGTTAACATTGTTAAGTCTGTTATAAAAAATGCAGAGGAGTATTTTGATGGTAAAGTAAATGACGCTGCTCTTGGAATTAAAGCTCTTGATGAGAAAACTTTAGAAATAACACTAAAATCCCCAAAACCATATTTTCTTGACATGTTAGCACATCAAACATTTATTCCCGTACCAGTACATACTATTGAAAAATATGGGCAAAGATGGACAAATCCTGAGAATATGGTTGTTAGCGGTCCTTTCAAATTGAAATCTAGAGTTTTAAATGAAAATGTTATTCTTGAAAAAAATAACAAGTATTATAAATCTAAAGATGTTGTTCTTGATAATATTATATTTTTCATTACAGATAATAGCATTACAGCTTATAATATGTATTTAAATGATGAACTAGATGCAATTTTTAATAATGTTCCGCCAGATTTAATTAAGGATCTTAAGCTTAGAGATGATTATTATTCAATGGGGATTAATTCAACTTATTTTTATTCTTTGAATACCAAAGTAAAACCGCTTGATAATGTTAAAGTTAGAAAAGCGCTATCTTTTGCTATTGATAGAAAAACTTTAACAGAGAGTGTTCTTAATGATAGTTCTATTCCTACAAGAAGAGCGACCCCAGATTATATTGATTACTCTTACAAAAGTAATTTAAGCTTATTTGATGTTGAAATGGCTAAGAATCTTCTGGTAGATGCAGGATATCCTAATGGTAGGAATTTCCCTTTATTGAAAGCGAAGTATAATACAAATGATAGGCAGAGAAAAATTGCTGAATTTATTCAAAATCAGTGGAAAAAAAATTTAAATATTAATGTTCAGTTTGAGAATGAAGAATGGTCAACATATATAAATAGCAGAGTAAATGGTAATTACGAAATAATAAGATCGGGGTGGTCAGGAGATTATGCTGATCCTATGACATTCTTAAGCATCTTTAAAACCGAAAACACGGCTTTTTCATCTTATGGATATTCAAATTCTGAATATGATAAACTTTTAATAAAATCAGACCATGAAAGTAATATTTTTGAAAGACAAAAAATTCTAAAAAAAGCAGAGGCAATAATAATCGAAAGAGATTTTCCAGCTATATTTATTAATATAAATGCTTCTAGTTATCTTTTTAGGAACGATAAGTGGAAAGGTTGGGAGCCTAACATTTCGGAAAGATTTGATTTATCTGAAATAAAACCAATTAAATAATTTATAGCCAGATCTTTTGATTTGGCTATAAACAAAAATAAGAAATGAATTTTTATTTTAAAAATTCATTTCTTATTAATTTAATTATTTTGGAATTATTATGTTTCAATAAAATAAACGCTGAGTGCATTAACGCTAGAAAAAGTATTGCAAAAACAGATGATAGTATTATGTTTTTCATTATTTCTCTCCTACCAATGTTGGTTATTCTTTCTTCAAAGAATAATGCAAAATTTTAATATTTTAAAGAGGAGAGGTTATTTAATTTAACAAATATTTTTATATATTTAGGGCATGTTAAAAACATCGTGAGGATGCGATTCTTTTAATGAAGAATGGCTTATTTTTACAAATTTAGAATTTATTTTTAAATCAGATATTGTAATTGCTCCTATATAGCCCATTCCGGACATTAATCCACCTTTTAGTTGAACCAAAATATCTTTTAATTTTCCAGAATACGGTACCATGCCTTCAATTCCTTCAGGGACTAATTTTTTAGGCTCATTGTTATTGTGTTGAAAATATCTTGATTTAGAGCCTCTTTTCATGGCAGTAATAGATCCCATTCCAACGTAAGATTTGAATTTTTTTCCATTGTAAATTATTTCTTCTGAAGGAGATTCTTTTACACCCGCAAAGAGATTGCCTATCATTACGCTATCAGCCCCTGCTGCAATGGCTTTAACTACATCTCCTGAAAACCTAATTCCACCATCTGCTATAATACAAATATTTGTGTTTTTGCAAACCTCATAAACATCACAGATTGCTGTTATTTGGGGAACACCAACTCCCGCAACGATTCTTGTTGTACATATGCTACCTGGGCCTATTCCTACTTTTAAACAGTCTGCTCCTGCATTGATTAAATCCAATGCAGCTTCTTTAGTTACTATATTGCCGGCAATAAGGTCTAAGTTTGGATACTTGTTTTTAATTGTTTTGACAAGCTCTATTATTCTTGTAGAATGCCCATGGGCAGAGTCTATGACAAGTAAATCTACATGTGCTTTTACAAGCTCTTCAACTCGTTCTATAGTGTCAATATCAATGGAAACAGCAGCCCCCACTCTTAGTCTACTGTTTAAATCTTTACATGCATTAGGAAAATCTTCTTTGTGTTCTGCATTTTTGTGTATTTTGGGTTCTTCTAGATCTTCTTTTGCAGACATTTTGGTTGCTTGTTCATTTATATACTTATTATTGTTGTTAGTTTTTTGAGCTTTATATGTCTTTACTTTTTCTATTTCTTTTTTTTGAGCTTCTATTGACATATTTTTATGTATAATACCTATTCCCCCTTCTTTAGCAATAGCTATTGCCATTCGGCTTTCTGTAACAGTATCCATTGCAGAGCTTAAAAATGGTATATTTAAGGATATATTTTTTGTCAATTGTGTTTTTAAGCAAACTTCACTAGGCAATACAGAGGATTTTCTTGGAATTAAAGACACATCATCAAAAGTTAAAGCTTCTTTTATTATCTTGTTTGTCATAAACTTTCCTTTTTATTGTTTTTATTATTCCCATTCTATGGTTGATGGAGGCTTAGAAGATATATCATAACAAACTCTATTTACGCCTCTAACTTCATTAATTATTCTTGAAGAAACTTTTCTTAAAAAATTATAAGGAAGTTCAGTCCATTCTGCAGTCATGAAATCTTGAGTATTCACACATCTAATAACAGCTGTATATTCATATGTTCTTTGATCTCCCATTACGCCCACAGATTTGATAGGTAGCAATACAACAAATGCTTGTCTTATTTCATAATATAAATCATTTATAAAAAGCTCTTCTGTTAAAATATTGTCTGCTTCTTGCAAGATATTTATCTTCTCTTGTGTTATTTCTCCAATTATTCTTATAGCTAGTCCTGGTCCTGGAAATGGGTGTCTATAAAGTGCTTCTTTTTTAATACCTAGATTTATTCCAATTTGAATTATTTCATCTTTAAAAAATTCATTTAAAGGTTCTAAAAGTTTTAAACTCATCTTATCTGGGAGTCCTCCTACATTGTGATGGGATTTAATTTTTGAAGAAGCGTTATTTTTTGATTTAGATTCAATTACATCGGAATAAATTGTTCCTTGTGCTAAATATTCTATATTTTGATCTTCTAAAGTAATTTTTTCAAAAACATTTACAAATTCTTTTCCTATTATTTTTCTTTTTTCCTCAGGATCACTTATATTTTTTAAGTGGTTCAAGAATTTTGCAGAAGCATCAATATATTTTATATTTAAATCATATTGCTGATTTAATTCTAGTATTTTTTTATCTTCATTTTTACGCAATAGGCCGGTGTTTACAAAAACGCAGATCAAATTTTCTTTTATTGCTTTTTTTATAAGTAATGCACAAACCAAAGAGTCTGTACCACCGGAAAATCCCAAAATAACCTTTTTACTACCCACCTTGAGCTTAATTTTTTCTACAATAGTTTCTATATTGCTCTTTAATGACCAATTAGTTTGAGCTTTGCAAATTTTAAAAACAAAATTTTTAAGTATTTGATCCCCAAATTCAGAATGAGTTACTTCTGGATGGAATTGTAGACCATAAATTTTTTGAGCTTCATTTGATATAGAAGCAATACAATTTTTTGTAAAAGCTAACTGTTTGAAATTGTTGGGAATTTTTTCAATACTATCTCCATGACTCATAATAATTTGAAATTTGTTTGGAAGTTCTGAAAATAAAAGAGATTTTTCATCTTTTAAAAAGATTTCAGAACCCCCATATTCTTGTTTAAGGTCTTTAGATACTAAACCACCAAATAATTTAACAATTAATTGCATTCCATAACATATACCTAAAACAGGTATTTTTAAATTAAAAATTTCCATGTCCAATGTAGGAGCTTCTTTTGAGTAAACAGAAGAGGGACCCCCACTTAATATTATTCCTGCGATGTTCATATTTTTAATTTCTTTTAAAGGCGTATGGTAAGGTATTACTTTTGTATAAACACCAATTTCTCTAATTCTTCTTGCAATTAGCTGACTATATTGGGATCCAAAATCTAATATAAGTATTGCACGAACATTCATTATAAGTCCTTAAAATGAATAAAAGTTTTTTTATTATTAAAGCGCATTTCGTTTAATTGTAGCATATTTAGCTTTGTTTCTGTCAACCTTACAAATAAATTGTCTTAATTTATTTGTAATATTTTAAATAATTTTTCAATAAATCAATCTGAAAAATTATTTAAAATATTGCTCTTGAAAAATTATTTTTTTTATATAAAAAATTGAAAAGAAAAATTGTTGAACTAATAATTCATATAAAAAGGAGGCACAAATTAATGAAAAAGAATACATTAAGTGCAATATTAATGACTTTATTTTTATTTATATCTTGTAATAATTCAGGTGGGGATTCTACATCTACTAAGCCTGTTGATGAGCCTGCTAAGGGACCTAATCTTGCAGAAATAAGTAAAAAAATTACAGATTCTAACACATTTGTACTGGCTGTGAAAGAAGTTGAGACTTTGGTTTCATCTATAGATGAGCTTGCTAAGAAAGCTATTGGCCAAAAAATAGATCAAAATAGTGGTTTAGGTGCTTTACAGAATCAAAACGGATCATTGTTAGCAGGAGTCTATGCAATATCAACTCTAATAACAGATAAATTGAGTAAATTGAAAAATTCAGAAGAATTAAAGGCGGAAATTGCAAAGGCTAAGAAATGTTCCGAAGACTTTACTAATAAACTAAAGCTTAGTCACGCTGATCTTGGAGCGGTAAATGGTGCTACTACTGATGATCATGCAAAAGCGGCTATTTTAAAAACAAATGCGCCTGACGACAAGGGTGCTAAAGAATTTAAAGGTTTATTTGAATCAGTAGAAAGCTTGTCAAAAGCAGCTAAAGCAGCATTAGCCAATTCAGTTAAAGAGCTTACAAGTCCTGTTGCGGCAGAAACTCCAAAAAAACCTTAATCAAGATCAATATTATAATATTTTAAAAAAGTAATTGGAAAAATAAAGTCAATATAGAGTCAAGAAATATTTCTTGACTTTTATTTTTCTATTTTTTAAAAATTCATTTTAAATAAGGATTAAATGATTTTATCTTTAAGTCTTTAAGAATAAAACTTATTTCAAAAGTCGCAATAGCCTTAAATTTAAGTGTTCTAAATATAAAAAATTAGACAGTAATTTGATTTAGAGATTACAAAATTTTGATTTTGAAGACCTAACAGTTTTAGCAAATTTATTTTAAGGACAATAAGAGTTTTTTGGTTTTATGTGGGCTTCTATAAAGTTGCTCAATAGATAGAATATTTTAATAATACAAACTTTCTTCATAATTTATAATTAGTTTTTTAAAAGTACAAATTTTAAATTTTTTTTATAAATAGCAAATCAGTTAATAACCATAAATAAACTTAATAATAAAAACTATACACAGTATTATCATTATTGGAGAGATTTTATTTTTTTTATTTTCCAATAAATTAAGTATTATATTTATTAAAACATAAAATATTATTCCAATGCTTATTCCTGAAGAGATATTGTATGTTAAGGGAATCAAAAAAAGTATTAAAAAACTAGAAACATTTTCTCTTATATTAGAGAAATTAATTTTTATTATTTCTCTACACATTGAAAATCCTACATATATTAGTGCTGCAGCAGTTGCACTAGCAGGAACAGCAATAAATAATGGTGAAAGGAATATTGCAATAAAGAACATTATTCCCGTTACTATTACCGTAAGTCCAGTTTTCCCGCCTTCTTCTATTCCTGTGCAACTTTCAATGTATGCTGTTACAGTTGACACTCCTATTATTGCTCCAACGGTAGTAGAAATGGCATCAATTAAAAATATTTTGCCAACATTGGGAATTTTTCCGTTTTTGTCTAACATATTACCTTTTGCTGCTACTGCTATTAAAGTACCTAAGGTATCAAATAAATCGTTAAACAGTAATACTAATACAATTGTAATAAAGCTCCAAAAATGTTCACTTAAAACATAAGAAAAATCTAATTGATTAAATATTGGTTTAATAGATTCGAATCTTAAAATTCCGTCTGGAAAACGTATACCAGCTGCAACTGCGCTTTCTGGATTAAAAATTGCATATATCCAGGCTATGGCAGTAACTGAACAAATTGCCCAAAGTATACTTCCCCGTATATTTAATTGTTCAAGAATTACAATAAAAAATAATCCTAAAAATGTAAATAAAACCTTAAAGTCAATAAATGATCCAATTCCAACCAATGTAGCATCATTTTTAATGATGATCCCACCATTGACAAAGCCAATAAAAGCAATAAAAAGCCCTATTCCAACTGTGACAGAGTATTTTAAATTTACTGGTATAGAATTTACAATACTTTCTCGAGCCCTTGATAGAGATAATACAATAAAAATTAGCCCTTCAGTAAAAACAGCAGCTAATGCAACTTGCCAAGGAATATTCATTCCAATTACTACAGAAAATGCAAAAAATGCATTAAGCCCCATACCTGGTGCTAGTGCAATAGGGGTATTAGTATAAAGTCCCATTAATATGCTAGAAAATGCTGATGTTAAGCAGGTGGCAGTAACTAATGCACCAATTGGCATACCCGTGCTAGATAATATTGCCGGATTAACAGCTATTATGTATGCCATGCTCAAAAAAGTAGTAATACCTGCGATAATTTCTTTTTTATAATCAATGGTTTTATTTTTAAATTGAAATAACAATGTTTCTTTGAATTGATTCATTACAAATTACTCCTTAAATTTTATTTTATATCAAAAACAAAACCGGCGCCATCGATCAAATTTAATCTACTAACAAAATGTGGTGATAAATTAAATTTCATGAAAATATTAATAACCATAAATAAACTTAATAATAAAAATTAAACACAATATTAGCATTACAGGAGAAATCTTAATCTTTTCTTTGCTAAAAAGATTAAATGATAAATTTACTAAAACGTAAAACATTGCCCCAACAAAAAATCCCGAAGAAATACTGTAAGTTAGAGGAATTAAAAAGAATATTAAAAAGCTAGAAATATTTTCTCTAATATTAGAGAAATCAATTTTTATTAGTTCTCTACACATTGAAAATCCCACATATATTAAAGCCGCAGCAGTTGCGCTAGCAGGAACAGCAATAAAAAGAGGAGCAAAAAAAACTGCAACTAAAAATAATAATCCGGTTACAATCGAAGTAATACCCGTTTTACCACCCTCAGCAATTCCTGTAAAACTTTCAATATAAGTAGTAACAGTAGAAACTCCCATTATTGCTCCAAAAGTAGTAGCAATACCATCAACTAGTAATATTTTTTTTGCATTAGGAATTTTTCCGTTTTTATCCAACATACCACCTTTTGTGGTAACACTTATTAAAATACCTACAGTATCAAATAAATCATTGAATAATAGAATAAAAACTATTGATATAAAAGTCCAAAAATGTTCGCTTAAAACATAAGAAAAATCTAATTGATTAAATATTGGTCTAATAGATTCGAATCTTAAAACACCATTGGGAAGATGTATTCCAATAGATTTGGCGCCTTCTAAATTAAATGCCGCATATATCCAAGCTGTAAGAGTAACTATACTAATTGCCCAAAGTATGCTTCCTCGTACATTTAATTTTTCAAAAATTGCAATAAAAAATAGTCCTAAAAATGTAAATAAAACTTTTAAGTCAATAAATGATCCAATTCCAACCAATGTGGCATCATTTTTAATGACGATTCCACCATTGACAAAACCAATAAAAGCAATAAAAAGCCCTATTCCGACTGTGATAGAGTATTTTAGATTTGTTGGAATAGAATTTATGATTTGCTCTCTTACTCTTAAAAAGGATAGGAGAATAAAAATTAGTCCTTCGGTAAAAACAGCGGCTAATGCAACTTGCCAAGGAATATTCATTCCAATTACCACAGAAAATGCAAAAAATGCATTTAAACTCATTCCAGAAGCTAATGCTAGCGGTGTATTAGTATAAAGCCCCATTAGTATAGTAGAAAATGCTGCTGTTAGACAGGTTGCAGTGACTAGCGCACCAATTGGCATGCCTGTGTTAGATAGTATTGCCGGGTTAACAGCTATAATATATGACATACTCAAAAAAGTAGTAATGCCTGCAAAAACTTCCTTTTTATAGTTAATATCGTTGTTTTTAAATTGAATATATAAACCTTTTATATATTTTCCCATAAAATTTTCCTTTTTATTGTTTAAAAATATTTTAAATAATAACCATTAACCCTTTAATTCTTTTTGAAGATCTATTAAATCTTATTAATCATAATATTTTGGAAAAGAATATTTTCACTGTCAGGCAAGTTCGAAAATACAATAGTTTTAATAACTCTTTCAGAACTATTTGTAATAACAAATTTTCTAGCTTTAATAAGCTTTAAATAAGCTTTTAAAGAAATATCTTTTCCAACGCTAAAAAAGGTTTGAATATACTTATGATCAACCAACTTGTGACGATTGAATAAAAACAAGGCAATTATATCATTCCCAACTTTTAAAAATAAAGGCTCTTTGTACCTTAAATTCCACTTATTAGAAATAGTAAAATAATGTCTTAAAGAAATTTTATTATTTTCTTGAATTAATTTAATATATTTAGAATCTTTTTTTAATTCAGGAATACCACTAAACGAGATTGTAGAACAAGACAATGTTAAAAGTATTAAATAAAAAAGTAATAAATATTTTTTACAAATTTTCAAGGCAGTCAATAATATGCTAGTTTTCTTATAAAATTTTATTTTTAAATGCATATTCTAGAGTATTTTTTGTATTCTTAAAATTAACATCAATAAATCTTGGATCATATTGCAAGGTGTCCTTAGTCCAAACTTGAAAAGAATCATCATTAAATAAAAAGACTAACTTTTTGTAAGGAGTTAAAGCTTTTGACATAAGCTTGAAATTATTTTTATCAAGATTAATGTATAAAAATTTAAAATTTCCAATGCTAACCACCTTAGAAATGGCAATACTTCCAATATATTTATTGTCTTGAATTAATTTCAAATAACCTTTAGTAAAATTTAAATTTGAGTCAAGCATAACATTTAAAAAAACAGTAAATTTATTACTAGATTTATCTTTTTTAATGTAGATTTGACTATCTGGATAAAAATAAAGAAAATAATCTGCTCTTTCGATTTTTTCAAAATTCTTTTCTAAATCTTCAGCAATATTCAAAATCTTGCAAGAAGAAAAAATAAAAACCATTAAAATCAAAGAAAAACTATATTTCATAATCAACTTATATTATACAATACAGAAAGGAGAGTATTTATATTAAATGAATGAAAACAACTTCAGCTCTTATATTGAAAATTCTAAAGTTTATTCGGATTATATAATATTAAAACATAAAATACTACTTATTCCTGTTCCTATAATAAAAATTGCTATGGGTGAAAATCTTAAAATTTTTGAAATAGGTTTTCAAAATAAACATAAAGATTTTTCAGGATATCTTCAATTAAATGAAAAATCTTTATATATAAATGAAAACATGAGCCTTGAAAATAAAAGATTTACAATAGCAAAACACCTTGGGCATTATTTGATGCATCAAGAGCAAATTAAAAATCTATCTAAAAATGAAAACTACTATACTGATATTCAAGATAGTCAAATGGCAACAGAGGCCAATATATTCGCAGCAAACATTTTAGTTCCAACAACAACATTAAAATTAAAATTGTCTCAATATAAATCTAAAGAGTACCCTCAAAAAACAATAGCAAAAGAATTTCAAGTAACCGAAAATACAATTTATTTAAAATTAAGCATACTTAATGACCTTAGCAAAGTAGATAAAATAAAAAAGAGTAAAAAATTTTTAAAAATTAAAAACACAAAAAATAAAATAGAAACTAATATGTACCTGCACAATACAGATAAAATTAAAGAATCAATAGCTCTTGATTTGGAAAAATATGAACTTGAAAAAAAAGAACGAATTAAAAAAATATTTGAAGATTTAGAGTAAAAAGTTCTTTTTAAGTTAAAAACTTTTTGAGTATATATTCCATCTTTACATTGGCTAAAAGCAAATAATCTTTACTCTTAATAAGAGAGTCTAAATGGGTTTTTGCAATTATAATCCAATACTTATTATCAATAAATTTCTTAGCAGTTGGAAAATTTATTTTTAATAAAAAATTTTTCATAATTTTTTGTTTTTCAAGATAAGATAAAACTTCTGCCTTAAAAGACGCACCTTGAGTCAAGCTATAAGCAATAAGTATTCCATATAATCTCTTATTATAAATAAAAAGATCTTTAATAAGATTAATATTGCTATTGTAATTAGATTCATCAATGTAAATATAAGAACTATTTTTAATATTGTTTAAAATTTCAAAATTAGATGAACGATGTAAATGCTCATAGTCTTTTATTTTAAAATTTGAAATTTTTAAATCAGGATAATTCATTAAGGATGTTAAAACAGTTAAATTTATTTTATCTTTTTCTGGTATTTTAACCAAAGAAATAGTTGAACAACCATAAAGTAAAAAATAAAAGGGAATTAAAAACTTCTTCATTTAATGCTTTAATTGTATGCTTTTAATAAAATAAAGTAAAGTAAATAAAAATATAGAAATATTTTGATATAATGTAAAAATAAACTTTAAAAGGATGTAAAATGAGTTATTATGCACTAAGCAAAATATTTCTATATTCTGGATACCTTGTTATTGGATTTATATCTTTTACTATTTTCAATAAAAACTTAAGAAATAAAATCAAAAACAAATTAAAAAATTTATACTTTTTATATTATTTAACTTTTTTTACTCTTTTTATTATCAGCTCAAATCTATCTTATTATTTTACTGAAAAGCAGTTATTAGAAAATTTTAATATTTTTGAAAAAGAATTTCTTGAAATACATAAGATAAACGAACAATTTTTTCAAAAATATCTGCTAAATTTTCCAGTACCAATAAGAATGGAATTGATGTCAAAATTTGATCCAATATACACAGTATTTAATGCTAGCTTTGAAAAACACGCTAAAAACATAGGCAAAAGTTCTTATGAAATTCAAACAAATTATAAAAATTACGTCAAAGCAACAAATTCAGAAATTAAAAAAAGATTAGAACAAATAACAGAAAATATTACTCCTATTTACAATAAATATAAATTACCTATTCTAGACGGAGAAAATACAGCAATAAGTATCGATGTAAATGGGAATATTATTCCTGTTATAAAAAATACAAACGGACAAATAACAGAATTACTATTTTACGATCAAAATTACAATTTAATTCCCTTTAAAAAATTTGAAAGCTACAAAGTTAGATTTGACATACTCCAAGAAAATAAAAATATATACTTCAAGGAACTAATAAACATTTACTATCTTGATGAAAACAATACTATCATTCCCATAGAATATTATAAAAATAATATAGAGACTAGCCCTTATTACATAGACTTACAAGAGAATAAAGACAATTTTCTCAAAATGATAAAAATTAAAAAAGAATATGGTTTATATATTGAGAAAAAAAAGCAACTACAACATTTAACTGAAAATGATAAACTTGATGATTTTAAAGAATTTTTAGAAAAAAATAATAATATTTTTTCATTGAATACAATATTTTCGAACGGCAATCCAATATTTACTTATGCCATAAAAGTAAAAGCAAAAAATATTATAAATTATTTAATAACAAAAGAATTTAATATTAATTTAACAAATCAAAGTTCTCAAACGGCTCTTCATAATGCCATAATTCAAAAATACGAATTAAAATTTATTAAATCCCTTATCAAAAAAGGTGCCAACCCAAGTATCAAAGACAGCGAAAATAAACTCCCCATAGATTACTCTGATAAAACTAGTGAAATCTACAAATATTTAATCGACATTTAACTTTGTCCATACTAATTTAATTAGTCGAGCACTAAAATAACATTTTAAACCAAATTGATCCGACCCACTAAGCTCTAAATTTAATTTGAAATAATTGCTAATGGGAAAAAGCTTACAACCCATACTTTAATAATAAATAGCATGAAACCAAATTGAAGCTAATCTTTAACACTTTTTAGAAATACAAAATTTTACAGTCAGTAATTTAATAACCACATTTATTCAACGTGTAATATTTACAAGATTAAAAAATATTGTTAAGATATTAAGCGTATTATTCAAATTAATTATTTTAATTAATTAATTTGGATTTAATAAAAAGGGGAAAATTATGTCAACATCATCCGCATCTATATCTATATTTACAATATTACAAAAAATAGGAAAAGCTTTTATGCTTCCTATAGCACTTTTACCAGCAGCCGGAATTTTATTGGGAATCGGGGGAGCATTTACTAACGAAACAATGATTCAGGCTTATGGATTAGAAGGGGTACTTGGGAAAGGAACTGTAGCAAGCTCAATACTTTATCTTATGAAATATACAGGAGAAGTAATTTTTGCTAACTTGCCTTTAATGTTTGCAGCAGCAATTCCAATTGGACTTGCCAAAGTAGAAAAAGGAACAGCTGCTTTAGCAGGAGTAGTCGGCTTTTTAGTTATGCACCAAACTATAAATGGAATCTTGTACATACAAGGAATCACACCAGAAAGTGCAAGCTTAAAAGCACTATTAGAATTAGGAATGCCTGAAACAGCTGCAACTGCAAAAAGCCAAGAATATACAAATGTACTTGGAATATTCTCTCTTCAAATGAGCGTAATGGGGGGACTGGTAGCAGGATTTGTTGCTGTTTTTCTTCATAACAGATTCTATAATATTCAATTACCCACATTTTTAGCATTTTTTGGGGGCACAAGATTTGTGCCAATCATAACTACAATAACCATGTTTGTAGTAGGAATATTTTTAACATTTATTTGGCCTTTTGTTCAAGGTGCAATGACTTCTTTTGGACAAATTGTAGAACAATCTGGGCTTTTTGGAACATTTGCATATGGAGCAATAAAAAGATCTCTAATTCCATTTGGACTTCACCATATATTTTACTTGCCATTTTGGCAAACAGCTGTTGGTGGAACATTGGAAATAAATGGAGAACTCGTATCAGGAGCACAAAATATATTCTTTAGACAACTCGCAGATACCAATACTATACACTTCGAAGTTGCAAAGGGAACAAGATTTTTTAGCGGAGAATTTGTTGTTATGATTTTTGGATTACCTGGAGCTGCGCTTGCTATGTACCACACATCAAAACCTGAAAATAAAAAAAACGTAGCTTCATTACTACTATCTGCTAGCTTTACATCAATGTTAACAGGAATTACAGAACCTCTTGAATTTGCATTCCTTTTTGCAGCACCAGCACTTTATTACTTTATATATGTTCCTCTTTTTGGATTGGCATATCTTTTAACACACCTTTTAAATGTGGGAGTTGGACTAACTTTTTCTGGAGGATTTATAGATATGTTTCTATTTGGAATACTTCAGGGAAATAGCAAAACAAATTGGATAGCAATTCCCATCTTAGGAATCTTCTACTTTATTGGATTTTACTTTATATTTAAATTTGTAATTATGAAATTCGATCTTAAAACAATTGGAAGAGAAGATGAAGAAATGGAAAAAGATAAAATAATTTCAGAAAAAACAAATTTATCAGAAACTGCTTCAAAAGTATTAGAAGGTCTTGGAGGAAAAGATAATATTACATATCTTGATGCATGTGCATCAAGACTAAGAGTTAATCTAAAACAAATAGAATTCATTAAATCAGATGCCTATTTCAAAAATCTAGGTGCTAGTGGAATATTAAAAAAAGGAAATAGCGTACAAATTGTATTTGGAGGATTATCCGATAACATAAAAATGGAAATCGATAAGCTTATGTAAAATTTTTTAAAAAAAATAAAAACAGCTAATCCAATAGAAAAATTATATAATTTTTCTATTGGATAAATTATATGCAAAGAAGGTAATAATGTATAAACAACAATATTTTATTTCTGGCAAAGTACAAGGCGTTGGGTTTAGATTTTTTACAGAGCAAATAGCAAATAATATGAAATTAAAAGGATTTGTAAAAAATCTAAACGATGGAAGGGTAGAAATTGTAGCTTTCTTTAACACTAAAGAACAAATAAAAAAATTTGAAAATTTATTAAAAAATGGGAACAAGTATTCAAGCATTGAAAACATTGAAAAAAAAACTTTAGATGAAAACTATCCCTTTCAATTTAACAAATTTAAAATTTATTATTAGAACTTATTTCTTGTTTAACAAGTATCTTAACTTTTTTAGCCCTTAGCTTAACATTACTTACATAAGAATTGTTATTCTTAGGATAAACCAAAGCAGCTTTAAAAAAATGTTCGGTTTTAAATTTCAAAAATTCTAAAGACTTCTTATCTCTACAAAAGATATTCAAATTGCCATCAGAAAATTTAATATCAAGACCATAATTACAATCTGTTTTTAAAAATCTACATGAAATAAAACTACCATTTAAACCATTCCTATTAAAAAGGATAAAATATTTTTTACCCCTTTTGGAATCTTTAAAATAAATTTTAAGCCAATCTCCTGCTGGCTTAACTGAAGCCAGTTTATCATAAAGATAAGAAACATAAATCGTTCTATTGTTATTAGATTTTAAAATTTTTTTAAAGAAATAATTAAGACCTATTTTCATATCAATTATATAATATCTTATTAAGAAAATATTTCCTAATATTTTCAAAATGTACTAACAGTAATTAAAATTCAAACAAACACTATAGTTTATAATTAAAAATTATTGATAAGTATTCTGTAAGTTTTATGTAGTTATAATTATATCCGTACGTAGCTTTAAAAGCTTTGCGAATTTTAACATTCAGTCCTCTAACCATAGCTAAAGTTTCTAAATTATCCTTTAACATTAAATTTTTAATTATAATCAACGTTTTAATATAATTATCATCAACTATACGATGTTCTTTTATCAAATTTTCTAAACGATCCATTGTAAGAGTAGAATAAGTCGCTTTACGTCTAACATATGTATAAATTCTTTGATTAAGCAATTTTAATAAGTTATTATCTGCCTTATCATCCAAATTATTCAAAACATACCGATTATAATGAAAGGCTGTTGTTATATCATTTGGTTCGTGTCCTAAAACTTTTGTTATCCAATAATTCATTTCCATGTTTTTAGGAGCAAATGCAAGATAAGAGAATTTACAATAAATAGCCCTACAAAAATAAACAGATTCTTCGGGAGCAAAAATATTATTAAAAATTTGACGAAACAATCTATTATAACTGTATGTAAGATTTGAAGAGATTAACTCTTTGGTAAGATTCTCGGTTTGTTCCATATAGCGTATTTCTTTTATAGAATTAATTATTAATTCAGAATCCGCAAAAACCGGAAAAACAACTTCATTAATAATATTATTATCTCGCTTTTTTGCAATAACCTCCATACGAATATGGTTTTTATCTGCGATATAAAATTTAGAAAGCTTCATTACTTCAACAGGACGACGACCTATTGCCATTAAAACTCCATAAAATTTCAACCTAATATCTCGATTTTGATTTAATAAAAGCTGAATTATTTCAATATAGGTATTTAAATTAATTTTAACGAATATTTGCTCTTTCCTATAGCTATTAATTTTTTCAATTTTATATTTATGAGCATAATCATTTAACCATTTTGGAGTTACAAACAAATCTATAAAATATTGAAAATAAGGTTTTTCATTATTAAGTTGATTTAAAAATATCAACTCTTCTATTTTCCCCTGATCTTTAATTCCTATATTTTTTAATTCTTTTATTTTTTTTGATTTCCAAAAAAATAAAAAAGTATTGTCTTTTCTAAGTTTTTCAATTACTGAAAGATTGATATATTCTTTAATTATTTTACGGGTTTTCGAAAGATTTAATATTATTGAACGATTTGTAAATTTATCTTTTCTAAAAAGAATAGCTTTGTGATTCTCTGCAAGAATTTTTATTTTTTCTTTTAATTTTATATACGAAATCTCATTATTAAGATATTTTTTATATAAAATTTCTAATTCTTTTCTAAATATCTCAAAATCATTTTTTATCTTCACTTTTGGAGACATGCTAATTCAATTATAACAAGTTTAAAATTTTTAGCTAAGCTAAAAATTCTGATTTCTTAAAAAGATGCCTATTTATTGGGTTAAATCATAAAATATTATGCTTGTGCTACATCCATAACAGTTAATATTTGAGTTGCTATAGTTGCTTAAAATATAAATCAATGAAATACAAGTTTTAAATAAATTATTTTATTGCCTATCAAAGAGCTATTTATAAATAGCTCTTTGATATTTTTATCACAAGTTTTGTAATAGCAATTCAAAAAATTCACTATTCTTTTTCCTGTAAAAGCAGAACCTTATCATATGCTTTTATAAAGGGTAAATACATAAATACTGAAATAATCAATAATAATAAAACCAGAACAAAAGATTTAATATCAAGTCCTGTAGATAAAAAAGCCGCAATAGGAGCAGGTGTTGTCCATGGAGTCAAGGTTCTTACTTTTTCAATAATTCCAAAATTAGTAAGAGTATATGCAACAATTATATTAAACATAGGAATAAGTAAAAAGGGAATACCTAATATGGGATTTAAAACTATTGGTGCTCCAAACATAATAGGTTCATTGATATTAAAAAGACCAGGAGCAAATGAAAGTTTACCTATAGCTTTTAGATGTTGAGATTTACTAAACATCATGGCAATAACAAGCCCTAAAGTTGCACCAGCACCACCAATATATACAAACGAATCAAGAAATCCCCCCGCTAAAATATGAGGAAGCGGAAGATTCTCAGAAAGAGCCCTAATATTAGAATCAAGATTTGTCAGAGTTATGGGATTAAGCAGAGCAACAATAACATTCGTACCATGAAGACCACAAAACCATAAAGTATGAACAACAAAAGCAATCATTAAAGTCCCAACTAAAGTATCGCTAACTCTCAAAACAGGCCTAAACACACTCATAATGATTTCGGGGAAAAGGCTTCCTACTGAGCTTTGAATAGCAATATTAACACTTTGAGCTACAATTGAAAGTACAATAACAGGAACTAAAGCTTCAAAAGATTTTAAAACAGCGGGCGGAACAGAGTCTGGAAGTTTAATTGCCATATTTCTTTGAACTAAAAATTTATAAACTTCAACAGAAAAAATAGCAGAAATAATAGCTGTAAATACCCCTTGAGCACTAAAATATCTTGCATCAATTACAGGAAACCATGAATTAGGTTGAATTCCCCATTTAGCAGTATCACCACCATAAGGTATCCAATCCGATTGCCCAGCTAAAATTAAAAACGTATAAAGAGATAAAAATCCTCCTGTAATCCCACTAAGTTTGTAATGATTAGATAAGTTGTAACCAATACCGAAAACAACAAATATAGACATAATCCCCATGCTTACATAAAATGGCTGAACAAGATTTCCTTTATATTTAGCCATTAAATCCACATACCATTGTTGATATAATAATGTTTGAGAATCTGTAAGGGGTAAATTAACTAAAAGTAAAATAAAAGAACCAACTATCAAAAAGGGCATAGAAAAGGTAAAACCATCTCTTAAAGCAATTAAATACTTATTTGAACCAATTTTACTAGCAATAGGAACTAAAGTAGTTTCAATAAAATCCTGAAAACTCATGAAAACTATCCTCCAATAAAAACTAATTAAAAATTACAATTAACAACTTATTATTAATTAATAATATTATATCAAAATCCTTATAAGGTTTATTTAAAATAAAATTATTTATTTTAAATAAATCTTATAATATAATATATTATAAGATTTATTTAAAAAGTATTAATTATTTATCAAATAAAAGGAGTATACATTATATATGAATAAAAAGATATACAGCATAGAAGAATTAATAGATAAAATAAGCATGCCTGTTGTAGCTTACTCTGGTGAAGCTAAAAGCTTTCTAAGAGAAGCTTTAGAATACGCTAAAAACAAAGACTATGAAAAAGCCGCACTTACTATACAAGAAAGTAAAAATTCTATTGCAAAGGCTCATGAAACACATAGAGAAATAATACAACAATCAGCCACTAATCCAGACTCTGTTAAAACGCCTTTTATTTTAATTCATGCTGAAGATCATTTAATGTCTGCAATTTCAGAATTAAGCATTTTTGAAGAATTAATCAATGTTTACAAAATAATAAATGAAATAAAAAAATAGGAGAAAATATGAACATACTACTTGTATGTGGAGCTGGAATGTCCACAAGTATGCTGGTACAAAGAATTGAAAAATATGCCAAAGCACACAATATAAATGCAAAAATTGAAGCTATTGCTGAAACACGACTTAGTGAAGTTATTGACCGCTTTGATGTTGTTTTGCTTGCACCACAATCTAGATTTAATAAAAACAGACTTGAAGAAATCACAAAACCCAAAGGAATTCCAATAGAAATAATTAACACAATCGATTACGGAACAATGAATGGAGAAAAAGTATTACAACTTGCAATTAATGCACTTAAGAATAAAAGTTCTTTTAAAGAAGGTTAAAATGAAAGAAATTGGAATATCTATATACCCTAATGTAAGCGATAAAAAGAAAATTATTGAATATCTTGAAAAAAGTGCTCATTTTGGATTTACTCAAGTATTTACCTCTTTGCTCTATATTAACGGGAATGAATTTGACGTGTTCAAAGAATTACTCAATGTTGCAAATAAGAATGGAATGAAACCTATTATTGATGTAAGTCCTAAAATTTTCAAAGAACTAGAAATCGATCTTTCAAATCTTAGAAATTGTACAAAACTAGATTATTTTAAAAAACTTGGTGCTTGGGCAATCAGATTAGACAATACATTTACAGGCATTGAAGAATCATTAATGACTTTTAACGATTCTGACCTTAAGATTCAACTTAACATAAGTAATATAAATAAACATATTGACACAATAATGTATTTCAAGCCCAATATAAAAAATTTGCTTGGGTGTCATAATTTTTATCCCCACAAATACACAGGACTTTCAAGAACTTTCTTTAAAGAAACAACAAAAATATTCAAACATTATTCAATTCCAACAGCTGCATTCATTAGCTCTAATAATGCAGAAGAATGTGCACGAGGAAAAGAAAAAGAAGGTGTTCCTACACTAGAATCACATAGATCTAAAGATATAGAAACCCAAGCAAAAGACCTTTTCAAAGAAGGAATAGACACTGTCCTAATTTCTAATTGTTTTCCGAGTGAAACAGAACTAAAAAAAGTATCAAAAATAAACAGAAACGTTTTAGAGCTCAAAGCAGACATAAATCCAAAAGCAACTTCAGTAGAAAAAGAAATAATACTTGAAAATTTACATTTTAATAGAGGAGATATTAATTCTTATAGAATTCGATCAACTATGCCAAGGGTATACTACAATAATAAAAAATTTCCTGTACATTCTACAAATGAAATTAAAAAGGGAGATATCTTAATAGACTCTTCCAAATATTTGGGCTATGCGGGAGAACTTCAAATATCACTAAAAGATACCCCAAATAATGGTCTTACAAACGTAGTTGGGAAAATA
>NZ_JACHFA010000007.1 GCF_014201705.1 Borreliella spielmanii
ATTCTTAAATTTCCTCTAGATTTCTAAGATAAGGTTTAATAGTATGGATACTTTAGACCTAAAGATTAACCCCAATAACTTAACACTTAGTATACAAATATTAAACCTTATCTTAGAAATCTAGAGGAAATTTAAGAATCGTAAACTTTAACCTAAAAAGGTATAACTCAAAATCTTTGACTTTTTCATATAATAGTCGAAAATCATTTTAAAAATCACCGTCTTATTCCTTTCTTAACCTTCAGATATTGTTGATCAATGGTGGGCCTCCTCTGCATATCAACAATAAGCTCATTATTCCCGTTTTCACCAGAATACTTAAAGTAGAGAATATAGCTCCCTTATACATGATATAGCCAATAAGCTTCCCCTTTAAATTTATCATCACTCCCCTTATTTTTACCCTACCAAACAACTTAACCAATTCTTTAGCTCAATCAGAACCTAGCTCTAAAAAGAATCTATTAAAATACTCTTCATTATAGTCAGTCAATGGGGGAATTTCTAGATTATTATTTGGTGAACTATTATATAAAGTGTGTAGAGTCTATTTTATATCAATCAACAAATGATGCTCAGTCACATATAGTTTAAATTAATAAATATGCCTTTAGTAACAATCTCATTAGAACACATATCACTACTTTGTTGTAAATTCTCATCAAAAAAAAGCTTGAACAGCTTGTTTCTGCTTATCAGGCAAATAACAACCCAATAAAACTAATGTTATTATTGCAAACACTAAACCAAAATCCTAATATATACTCCTTCTCCACCCTACTGCTAAAACAATCTGCAAATATATAAGTTTGTCCCCCCAAATACTATTTTTAGCAAACCTTTAAAAGTTCTGCAAAGTAAGATAAATTCCTCTAAAAGAAGCAAGCATATACCAATTTTATCTCTTCTCAAGAATTGTCAAAATCCGCTTAGCACATTCAAGTAACTCAAATTATATTTTAGAAAAAAATCCATCTCCCCATATAAAATCTAGAAATTGCGCTAACATTCAATTATCAAAACTTAATTATTAGGAGATAATATTAATATGAAAAAAAAATTCACATTAATACTAATTTTTAGTTTTCTATCCAATTTATATGCTAACATGGATAGAAAACTAAAAAAAGAGATAAAAAATAATAACGCATATGCTGAAAAATATCTTTCAAGCGTATCTTTCATCCCAGAATCAGAAATTGGATATTATCCAGGATATTATTCATTATATCCGTACACATATCCAAGATACCACCATACATATGAGCCCGAATTAATGGCATTTTTCCTTAACATGGTAATTCCTTTGGGAATAGGATCCTTTTCCCAAGGAGATTATATTGGTGGTGGATCAGTACTTGGATTCAGTTTGCTGGGGATGACCCTTATAGTAACCGGATTTTTTAATATGCCTGAGTATGGTAATAACGATAAGACAAAACTAAGAACTGGATATACACTAATGGGAATAGGAGCGCTCACACTTTTGACATCCTATATAACCTCGCTTATTATTCCATTTATATTTGCAAATAAAAAAGATAAAGAAATTGGAAAAAAATCAGGCATTTCGCTTGCGGGTTTTGAACCAAATTTTGATATTGGAATAAACGGATTCCAGCTCAAGTTTAAAAAAAATTATTAAATCAAGTGCAATAGCAACTTTACGATCCTAATTGTCAATTCAAAATCTGGCAATTGGGATCTATTATGCAATCCTCCAACGATTGAAACCCTTCGCGCACCTAGCAAACAATTCTCATATCCCTTTATTAAAGACAAAATATAATCTTCTCCTTTTTTGTTTTTCAATATCTTAAAATCATTAAGCAAAATTATAAAATCTTCTTTAGTTAATGAGTAAAGACTGGCCACAATGAAATTATTTTCATTTTCTTTATCTTTAAAGAATTTATCTTTGGCATCTAGATTTAATATTCTATCAATTTCTTCTTCACTAAACTTAAAATATTCTAAATAAAGTAAATATTTAAAGTTCTCGGGATCATTTTTAGCTATTAGCAAGGAAGTGTTTTTGACTAAAGTCAAGTATAAAATTAAATTAATTAAAATTATATTAGCAATTTATGCATATAAGTCTTACAAAACAATGACATAAAAAGAGTATATAAAATATAAAATATTACTTCATAATAATAACTATAACTTTTGAATTATAAAGAAAAAAATAAACTCTTTAAAACAAAAAGTGGTTAATACAAAAAAGACCTTCAAAAGGTATCTAATTTGGCAAAAAATCTCAAAAAAGAGATTTAAAACAATAAAAAATTTAAAAGAATCTTTTAGAAAGGCTTAATTTGAACAATGAGTTGGTAAATATTCTGGCAGCAGCAAAGAATAGATGATATCTATTATATCATCTATTCTTGTATTCTTAGTAAAAAACTTAAACTTAAAGTAAGATAGGGCCAAGGTATTAAGATTAAAGAAAGATGCGCATATTCAAATTGACACTAATAGATTAATTTTTGGCAAATTTACATGGGGTTACTATTTATAAATAGTAGCGCAAATTATTTTTTGTTAAAAACCATCAGATAAAAACAAAAATTAAAAAACAATATCTGTAAAATAACATTTGATTATTAATGTTTATTAGTATAAAAAAACAAAAGCAATACAAAATGGGAAGATTATTTTTCAAATAATATTTTTAGAAAAGCTTAAAAAATTCTAAAAATATTAAAGGATTTCTAAAGAGCTTGAAAGAATAATAAAATTTTTCATGAGAATAAATAAGTAATTTTTAACTATTACAAATAGTTAAGAGAAATTTTATTTAAAAAAGAAACAAAAATCTAAAAAATTATAATTTTGATAATAAAAAATACATGATTCATGTTGTATGTCTCCTAATATAAGAATACAATTAATACATACCAATTGAGGAGAATATTTTTATGAAAAACAACATAATTTTATGTATGTGTGTTTTTTTGCTTTTAAATAGTTGTGGTGCCGATCATGCCACTGAAACAGCAATAAAAAAACATATTGATAAAACAGAAAATGCTAATATTAGCGAAACAAAAAATTTAATAGAGATAATTAAAACAACTATAGACAAAAATAAATTACCACCAATTGAGCCAGAAGAAAGTCAAGAAACTGTAGATAGCGAAAGTGATGGAGAAGTTTTTACAATAGATAAAAGAGCTTTTGATTTTATAAATACTTTTTTAACAAATGATGAACTTGATGAATTTACAACAATATTTCATAAACCGAAATTACAATCGCCGGGTCAGATTCTAAATAGCATAGCAATTTTAGAACTTAACCTAGAAAGAATAATTAATCACTTATCTTTAGAAACAGATGCTTTAGATAAGGTAAAAATCTCAGATTTAAAAAAGATAGGGAATTCTCTTGAACAATTTTTCTCTATAAGGAAAATTGTTTCAACAGAAATAAAACAGATTTTATTAGATTATCGGGAAAATAAAAATTCTATAAAAACAGATTATTCTAAGCTAGAAACCTATTTGAGTGAAAAATTAAATCGGTTTAATGAGAAAAAAAAAGAGAATGATAATCTAAAAACAACCATATTATCAATATCTATTTCCGGCATTGTGGATTAAAATTTATTAAAAAAGTCTATTATTTTTACAGTTAATACTAATAAATTTTCTTTTAAAAGGATTATGTATTCTTTATTTAGAAGAAGTAACATAAACACTTGATTAATTAAAGTATTTAATATACTAAATTAAAAAGTACTCTCCATGTTTATATTATATTAATTTATTTATAGAGCGTTTTTTATTTGGTATATAAGTTTACTATTTATAAGATCTATTGAATAAAAAGTTGCTTTTGCCCATTAAGTATAGCAATATTATAAGACACACTACACCCTATAAGCCGCCTTTTTTATCAATTTCTACCTATTTGTGTTTTTTAAATATTTTTAAGTTATTTGTGTTCTAAAAAAGTTATTATATAGTAGCTAATTTATTAAAGCTATTATTTAAAATTTTTGCAATTTTCTATTTTACAAGAACAAGATGCTATAAAAATAAGCAAACTCCTATGTAAAAGGGGACATTATAAAGCAGACAATGCTTCATGCTTTTTATACTTTTTATTTGAATTTTTTGTTTTCTTCTGGTGCTTTTTCAAAACCACTATTTAATTAATTACTTTTACTTATTCATTAATTATAACTATTCCGTGCAAGTAAAAACATTACATACTATAAAATGCTTATCTTGCAATTAATAGCTGGCAGCCCTCTTTAACTAACTACATGAGCAACCTTATTTGCTTCACAAAACCCCATTATGAATACTATAAAATATACTTTTTAAAAACTCAAAATGTTATAAAACTTCTAATATTATACACTAAATTTAATTATTTTAATATTATATATAATATTAAAATAATTAAATTTAGTGTATAATATTAGAGTAATTAAATTTATTATTTACTAAAGACTGAATTATATTCGGGGGAATATTTATGAAATACTACATAATTATATGTATGTTTATTTTTCTATTTTTAAATGCTTGCAGTCTAGATTTTGATACCAAACACAAAGATATTAAATCTCCATCTAATAAGAAATCAAAGCCTAGCACAGAAGAAGGCCCTGGCAGAGAGGAATTAAAGCCTGGCACAGAAGAAGGCCTAAATAAAGAAATAAAAAACAAACTACTTAATGGTTTAAAAAATTTAATAGAAACAGCTAACACACATAAAGAAAAGTATATAAAAAGAATGGAAGAAGAGCCTTCTGATCAATATGGAATGCCTTTTAATGGTTTGAATTGGGGACCAGGCACAGAAGATATATCCAGCAATACTGTTAGATCTATAAACTATAGAAGATATACTTATACTCTTTTAAGTGATATTGATACTAAGGAATTAAAGGAATTTGCAAATATTTTAACTCTGGCAACAGCATATAGTATGTACAACCTATTTAGCACCCTTGGAGTCGATCTTGACATAGTAACTAATCGCTTATACCCCAAAAAAGATACTCTAAATAAACTAGACACTTCAGATTTACAGAAACTTAAAAATTCACTTGAAAAAATATTATCTATAATAAAAAATATCTCAGAAATGTCAAAACAACTCTTATTAGATTATCAAAATGACACAAATCTTATAAAAACAGATGTTAATAAGCTTAAATCTCATGTAAGTGCTCTTTATAATCAATTTAAAGAAAAAGCTGAAGAATCAGACAAGCTACAAAAAACGGTCATATCATTAATAAAGACCCTTTAAAGGTTTGGCCTTTTAATTTATTAGCAATTTAAAGAAACGGTATATTTAAGGCTTCATATGGGAAAATATATTATCTATTTGAATAGATGTTATTAAAAATCTTATTTTGGTCTAAAAATTATTACCCTATTTCTACTGTAAGGGGCCTATAAACATTATAAAATGTATATTTAAAATTTAAAAAAATTAATTTGAAAAACTTATCTTCAATTAAAATCTATGTAAATTATATGTGAAAACTTTTTATAATCTTTAGTTAAACATTGGCCTCCTGGTATTAAAAGATGGGCTTCCACCTAAATTTAAAAATTTTTGCAATTAAATTATAAACAGAGAATTCTTTTGCTTTTTAGTTAAAAGTTATCAAAATATCAATTTAACATTGTAAGAAAGCATTAATCTAATATATTTATTCTAACCAATAGCCTATTTGATTTTCTATTATTAATAGGAATAGACCTTTTATATACACAAGCTTAGAAATGATTTATCGATTTTTTTGAGAAATTAAGCCTTTTTACCTTAATACAATATTTTCAATAATATCTATATTAGTGAAGTGCTCCTTCTATAATCTTTGATTTAAAAATAATGATCTCATAAATTCTAACAAAAAAATCTAAATTATTATAGAAACAGCCCCTAATAGGCTTAAATCTATTATTAAAAATTTGATTAAAAACTTTTCTCTTAAAAAGAATCTTACAAAAACTTGCACAATCTAAAACCTTACATTAATTAAAGCCTAAAAAATCTATCAAAATAACAGTAAACTATAAAAGCAACTTGCCTCTATTTTTTTCTTAACTAAGCCTAAAATTTAATAATAATACCAAATACAATTAATTCTATTGTTAATGTGATATCACAAATAGTTTCCCAAAAACAAATTTGAATATTTCCTTAATATTAAACCTTTTTTACAAAATCAATTTTGATATATAAATTAAATATATACTTTTACAAATTCTTTTCTAGGGGCTCAATTTTGGCAATCTTATTGCCAAATCTAACTACTGTTAATTTTCATATAAACCAACTTTGTTAGAATGCAATACTAACATAACACCCTTCAATTATTTAAATCTAAAAAGACTAAATTCAAGCTAATTGTTTCATCAAAATTTTACCTTAAAAAGGTAACAATATTTGCATAGCCATTTTTTTCCAACCACTTTAATTAAGCTCAAAGCTAACTCATCATAACATCTTTAAAATTCATTATGCCCTTATTAGATATTCCCCCCTTAAAGGCCCTTTAATTCTATATCAATTATCCCAAATAAGACCCTCAAAAATAACAATATTTTATTCAAAAAATATTAATTCGGGTTTTAAAATTTAAAACGATTTCCAAATTTAGTAAAAATCAATAGAGAATATATAAAATATACTTTTAAAAAACTCAAAATGCTATAAAACTTCTAACATTAAATATATAATATTTAATTACTTTAATAGTATACACTAAAGACTCAATTATACTCAGGGAGAGTATTTATGAAATACTATATAATTACAAGTATATTTATTTTTCTATTTTTAAATGCTTGCAGTCTAGATTTTGATACTAAACACAAAGATATTAAATCTCCATCTAATAAGGAATTAAAGCTTGGCATAGAAGAAGACCTAAATAAAGAAATAAAAAACAAACTACTTAATGATTTAAAAAATTTAATAGAAACAGCTAACGCACATAAAGAAAAGTATATAAAAATAATGAAAAAAGAACTTTCTAACCAATATGGAATGAATTTTACTAAGCTTGGTTGGGGACCGGGCAAAGAAAAGGTGTCTGACAATACTGAGAGATCTATAAAATTTAGAAGACATACTTATACTCTTTTAAGTGCTATTGATATTAAGGAATTAAAGGAATTTGCAGATATTATGAAACTATCGACAAAAGAAGACGTGATATACAACCTATTTAGCAGCCTTGGAGTCGATCTTGACATAGTAACTAATCGCTTATACCCCAAAAAAGATACTCTAGATAAACTAGACACTTCAGATTTACAGAAACTTAAAAATTCACTTGAAAAAATATTATCTATAATAAAAAATATCTCAGAAATGTCAAAACAACTCTTATTAGATTATTAAAATGACACAAATCTTATAAAAACAGATGTTAATAAGCTTAAATCTCATGTAAGTACACTTTATAATCAATTTAAAGAAAAAACTGAAGAATCAGAAAAGCTACAAAAGGTCATATCATCAATAAAGATCCTTTAAAGGTTTGGCCTTTTAATTTATTAGCAATTTAAAGAAACAGTATATTTAAGGCTTACACGGAAAAATATATATATTTGAATAGATGTTATTAAAAATCTTATTTTGATCTAAAAATTATTACCTTATTTCTACAGAATAATCCTAGAACTTATTCTATTACATACTTAAACTAAGTTGAATAAAATTATGATAACTAACGTCTGAAAAAATTATTATACCACCCACTCTAATATTAAAGTATTTAAAAATTAAAATTTTCTCAATAACTTCAATAGTAACTATATGACTTTTTTTATATCTTAACAAAAAAATAAGATAACACACCAACATTAAGTATCCCAATTCCAACCACATTACAAATCATATGATGGTTTAATATTTCAACCTTAGTTATTTTTTATTTAAGTTATAGTCTTTTATACAAACTACTTAATATACGATTCTCTATAAAATATCTCCTTAAAGGACATTGCAAAACCTATTGCTTAAATAATTGAATTTGTGAGCCTTTAGTTACTAAGCGGCCTATTTAATTAATGCTAACCAACATCTCTTGAAACACTATCTCAAAACTCTTATATTTTTTTAATTTCTATTAATAGCTTTTCTTTTAGATTTATTAACACATATTTATTCACTAAATAAGAGGCATTCACTTTCATAATTATTATAGATTAGGTACCACATTATATCCGCTTTACTTTTTATACTAAGGAATACAACTAAAGCATACTTTTTTATTTAAAAAGTTCTAGAACTAAATAATTGATATAATAAATTCACATTTTTGAAATTATTTTAGTTGTTTTTTTGTAAGCTTTATATGAGTATTAATACACTAAATAATATATAAAGTCCACTGCGTGTAAAAAATTAAGTTATATAACATAAATTGTTTAAAATTAAACAATAGTAAAAATTGTATATTACATAAATCTAATATCAAGATTATACTTGTTAATAACATTTTTAACTTCCCTTATGGTTTTATTAAAATTCTGATATTTATACCCATATTTTTAAAGATTTTTACTAATACCATTTTTTTTATAAACCTATAAAGGATCATAAAAATTAAAAATTTCTTTGTTGAATGGTTTTTAGACCTAAATTAAAATTATTATTAATAAACATATTCTTAATATTTTTTTCCTTAATTTATTATTTTTACAAATAACTAAAAATATCAAAAACTATTTTTACCAAATTTGTAGCAAAAATTTTTATAAAAAGCTCAGGGCTTGTGTAAATTCTCTTATTAAAGAACTTATATAAGCCCTGCTTGCCTCTCATAAAATGATCAAAAATAAATAGGTAGTCAATATGAAAATATTTTTCTACACTAATTGTAGTATAGCCCAACTTAGAATTAAAATCAATTTATCTTTATAATAAAATGTAATCTTCTTAATCAGAAACATTAAAATAAATTATTAATTTTTATGAAATTTTGAATAAAAGTATTTACTTTTATTCAAATAGTGTGCTATATATATATTTATAAAAATCAAAATAACTAGGAGTAGTAATATGCAAAATATACTCATTAACCCTAAAGACACACCTTGCCAGAACAAATTACAGCATAAATTAATAGTTTTTATCTCAACACTGAAATACATAAATAGTAAATATAAAAAATACACCCAAAGTAATATACTTTATTACTTTAATGAAAATTTAAAAAGAAATGGCCAGTTAACTGTTAAACTAAAGACAATGCAAAATTATCTTTACAAATTAGAAAAAGAAATAAAAGTCACAACCAACTACCATAAACACCTGGGAGTAAATTGTGGAACTGAAATTTACTACAAACTTAATTACCCCAAAAAAGAATGCTACCTTAAAATCAATAAATATTTTAAAGAGAAGAAAGATATAAGATTCCAAACAAGAGTTAATAGATATCTTAAAGATAAATTTACTAAAGAAGGGAATCTAAATTTAGAGGAGTGTATTAATAATAATAATAATAATATAAAAGAAGAAAAAGAAAATGGCGAAATAGAAAAGTATCAACTAAAAAAATATTTTAATAAATGTAATTTTTTATCAAAAAAAGTTCTTCCTATTTTGAATTTGAATATTAGTAAGGATAAATTAATTGAAATAATGAAAATTATAAAAAGAATTGAAATTAACTTAATAAAAAACAAAAATAATAATAATAATATAAATAAAATTTGCTTTAAAAAAAAGCAGACAAAATTAAAGAAAATATTAGATAATATTCAAAAAGAATTAGAAACAAAGGGTTATAATGTTCAACAATTAAAAACTCATATCCAAAACATATACAAAAATTACAAATTTAAACCCCATTTTATCATTGAAAATCAAAAATATAAAGACCTTAATAACATAAAACAAAAGCTAGAAAAATCAATTGAAAGAAAAAAAGAAAGTTCACTAAAAAATTATAATCATATAAAAATAAATATTTTTAGCATACTTATTGAACAATTAAAAAAAGAATCCACAATAGAAATTTTAAAGCCAATTATAAAAACCTATTTAAATAGTATAAAGAAATTAGAATATAACAAAGTATTTAACACTTATTATTATGAATTATTAGAAACGATAAAAAAAGAAAAAATTTCTTAAGCGTAAAAGAATTAAATAAAGATATTACATAAGGATTAAACATGGAAAGCGTGCTTAAATCTACACAAATAGAAAAAACAAGAATTAAATGTAAAAATAAAAATCGTTTCATAAAGATCGAAAAACAAAATGGTAAAACCATATACCATACAAAAATAATGATGGACATTTACAAACTCGGAATTGATAATAAAAGAAATGAATGTCGTATATCATTGAGAACTTTATTTAATCAAATGAAAGTTGAAGAAGTTCGTTTATATTCTGTAAAAGAAGGAGATCAATTTCTAGGAATTTATTATGGTTATAGAAAACCAATAAAAAATATTTTTGTAAAATATGAAACAAATGGAATCATAAAATCATATGGATTATCAAAAGCATACTACATAGAATTTAGATTTAAAAAAGGAAGTGTTTTTTGCTATTTTAAGGGATTGCTTCGTTTGTTAAAAAAAGAAAAATCAAATACACCCTATAATATAGCATGTATTGATATGTTTACAAAATTAGAAAAACATGTATATGAATTTTATGATAAAGAATATCCAGAAGAAGGAATACTTATAAGATGGATAGAAAAAAACCAAAAATAATAACCATTGCAAGCCTTAAAGGTGGTGTTGGGAAAAGTACAACCTCAATAATACTTGCAAATTTATTAGCACAGAAGTATAAAGTACTTTTAATAGATATAGATGATCAGGCTGCTACTACAAGCTATTATTATAATGAATTGGAAACAAAAAATTTTGATGTTTCTAAAATAAATATAGGAAATGTTATAAAAGATGGTATGGATATTAATAAAAGTATTATTAATGTTGATAATAATATAGCTTTGATACCTAGTTATATAACAGTTGATGAATTAAATGGAGATTATTATTATGATAACCGACACCTATCTATTGAATTTTCATTAAAGACAAAATTAAATTCTATAATAGATAACTATGATTATGTCATAATTGATACTAATCCCAAAAGGAATTTTACATTAAAGATTTCTCTAATTAGTAGCAACTATGTAATATCTCCAATGACAGCAGAAAAATGGGCAGTTGAAGGATTTGAAACATTGAGAAGGTTTATAAAAGAAGTGGCTGGAATACCGGTGTTTATTACTGTAACAAGATTTAAAAAAAATGTTACCCATAAACAATTAATGGAAATAGTAAGTATGAAAAATGGGTTTTTAGGATGTATAAGCGAAAGGGAAGATTTAAATAAAAGAATAGGGTGTAATGAAAAATTTGATTTTACAAAAGACTATATTATTGAATATAAAAAAATATTGGAAACTTTTTTAGGGAAATTATAAAAATCAATAAACTTAATAAGTTCGGCACGCCGGATTGATTGAGCATAAAGGAGAAGATATGAATAAAAAAAGTGTTAATTTAAAAATTAACAAAAGAATTTCGGAAAATAGTTTAAATTATATTCTTGATCAAAGTAATGAAAATCAAAGAAAAGAAGAATTTGAACAATTGATTACACAATTAAGAAATAATATTAAATCAGAAATATATAATATTATTGATACTATGAAGATCCTTAAGAAAATAAATGACAAGAAGCTTTATGTAGAAGGAGGATATAAATCTTTTAAAAATTTTTTATCAGATTTTAAATTAGCAAAGACACAATCTTATGAATATATAAGGTTAGCCACAGCAGTTGAGACAGGGTTATTAGAAGAGAATTTTATAACTAGTAATGGAATAAGAGCCTCTATAAGATATGTTAAGAATAAAACAAGCGGAATAATAAAAAAATCAAAACAAAATTCAATAAAACCTCTAAGATTTCAGCTTAAAAGTCAAGAAAGTTATGATTTTTATAAAAGTAATGCTAACTTTACAAATTTTATGATGAATGAGATTTTTGAAAATCAAAAAGATTTTCTTAATAAACTTTTTAAAAGATATCAAGATCAAAAGGATAATAAGAAAGTTTTATAAGCAATTTGATTTTTATTGAAATAAAAAAAATATAAGATTAGAGATTATGAATAAAGGATTTAATAAATGTAAAAAATATTTTTTAAAAGGATATAGATGGTGTAGAAAAGAGTTTTAAAAAAAACTTAGTGTGGGAAATAAAATAATATATTTCCTGATAATAGCAGTAGAAAATCTTGACTCATTTGGCCACTCTTTAATAATCAAGTCTTTATAAGAAATTCAATAGCAAAATAGCATATTTTACTATTTATAAATACTATATTATTGAATAATATAGTATTTAGTAGCTTCTTATTTTTACTTTTTTATCTATTAAGGCTTATTTTAAGTTTTTAACAAAAGGGCTTAGATAAATTCTTTTATTTTTTTTAAAAAAAGACAAATTGATTTTAATTCTAAGTTGGGCTATACTACAATTAGTGTAGAAAAATATTTTCATATTGACTACCTATTTATTTTTGATCATTTTATGAGAGGCAAGCAGGGCTTATATAAGTTCTTTAATAAGAGAATTTACACAAGCCCTGAGCTTTTTATAAAAATTTTTGCTACAAATTTGGTAAAAATATGTTTATTAATAACAATCTAAAAGAAAATATAGATAAAAAAGTAAATTAAAAATCTAAAATATTATGCATTAAATAATAAGAGTTTTTATTGGATATGAAATTTTTGAAAAAAATAATATTTTTAAAGAAAAAAGTAAATTAAGTGGAACAAATAAGAGATTGTCATAAGTAATAAGAATGTTTTTAAGTTTGATTGTAATAGATGTAAGCTTACAAAGAAGTAAGCTTAATGGATATCTTTTGTAAGATGGATAACATTTTGTTTGGTGGGAATGTGCTTAAAAACTTAATAGTGAGATGAGGGTTTAAATATTTTACAGCGAGTATTCTCTTTTAAAGGAAATTTTTATATACTTAAGGTTAAATATTTGTAAAAATTATAATTTAAAGAGTTTGATAAGGAATAAGGCAACAATATTGCTGTTTTGCATAAAAATAAATATGCCTATAGTGTTGATAAATATAGTTTTTTTAAAATGGATAAATTAAAAATTTTACTAAGCTGGACAATTAATAGTAGTGTTATTGTATGGCTTTTAGAGGTTTAAAATAGTGAATTTATTATATGAGTGGGGCTTTTGTAGAGTATAATAAAAATGACTATTTTTATTATAGTAAGTAGTTTTTAAAATATCATATATAAGTATAAATACAAGAAGTATGTACCGGTTTTGAGTATGATAATTTATTATTTTTGCTAGATGTAATTATAATTGATTATAAGATTAAGAAAAATAATTAAGTGATATCAAAAATGTTTAAATTTATTAATATTATTATTGTGTAATAATTTATCTATATCCAAATTTAAAAGCCTTTACAATTAAATTATAGATAGAGAATTTTTTACCTTTTCAATAAAAAATTTCATTGACGAATATTTTTACATTTATAACAATTTTTTTAAAAAATAACCAGTAAAACATTTAATTAGTTATTATTTACATATACAAAGTTTAGATATATTTAAAGCTATTCATCAGCACTATTAGCGATATACTCTTTAATTTTTTCAAAGTTAGATTTATCTTTAAGATATTCTTTAACCCTTTTTAATTCTGATTTTAGTTTGTCTGAGTTTGATTCAATTTTACTAACTCTTACATGTTCTTTTAATATAGGTTTCTTGCCACTCCTAGTATATTTTTGATTACCTTCACTTAAGGTAGCTCTTAAATCTCCTCTAGTAGTACTCAATTTTTCCAACAATTCTTTTAGACTTGTATTTAGATTATCATACCAAACATAGTATATGGCGCCAATATCATTGGTAAAATAGTCATATATAGGCCCTGTGATTTTTTCTACAACTTCTGTTGATACTACTATTATTCTCTTTATATTTTCTATAAACGAACTTTTATATTTAATAACATTAATATCTTTATCTATTTTGTCTATCCTTCTTATAAGTATTTCAATTTTTTCTTTAGCTTGTTTTTCTTCTTCTTGTCTTTGTCTTTCTTTTTCTTTTTTGTTCTTCTTCTTGAGTCTTAACTATTTTTTGATCTGTGTTTTTTGGTTTTGATTGCCTTATTATAGATGGAGTTTCTTAAGATTATATAGATTGCGATAACTCTGCAATTCTTATACCATCTGTTGACCCAATTGATTCTGAGTTTTTTCTGTTGATACAGTAATTGAACCGCCGATCGATGCCAATTCTTATGTTCCCTTATTATCTATAGCTTCTTCTCAAGCTACTTTTATTGCTATATCTGTTTTAGTTAAATCAGCTACATTTTTTCTTGATTTTGATACTAGGATTTTATCTTTTCTCGAATTTTTTAAAGTTGATTTTTCTTTACTTGTTTTTGAACTATTTGAAGAAAGCAACCTATCTAAATTTTGTTCTGTTATACATGATAGCAATAAGCAAAACAGTAAGATAAGGGTTTTTATTATTTTTTAAATAACATTTTTTTACTCCTCCGTTAATAATGATTAGTACTTAGCGCATATTCTAATTAGTCTTTAATTTTTTCATATTACTGGTCAATACTCGGTCCAAAAATAATCAAGGCCCAATATGCTCAATCTCTTTATCAGAATTATGCAAAATATTAGGAGAATATACTTTTTATGTGGTGATACAACGCACCACAAAGTTTAACTTTAAATAAATTATTTTTCTTTCTTTCTATCCTACAAAACAACTTAATTAATTTTTTAGATCTTGCAGAACCTAAGCTCAAAAAAACCGTTAAAGTATTCCTTATTGTAATAATCCTCTAATGTCAAATCATCAATGCTTTTATTGAGTAAACGAGCAATTCTAGGTTTTTCATTTTGAATATATTCTTTCATATTGTTTGACATACAATGTTCAGTTGTGGTTGATTTTAAATCGGCAACTACACCTTTAGTAATAATCTTGCCAGAACCTGTTTTTTAGTATTTTAGGATTTTTTAAAAATCTATTTTGTTATATTTTTGATTGATTTTTATCAAATTAGTAAAATAAATTAAATATAATATTTTTAAAAAATAATTAGCACTAATAGAGCTATAAATATAGAATTTATCCTAATGCTAATCAAAAAAATATTTTTCAAAAGTATTTTTTTGGGTGTGTGTAAGATTTTTATGTAACAAAATGTTGAGTGATGGGAGATATTATTATGAATAATGTTTATTATTTATGTTGTTTTTGTACCAATAAGTTCTTGTAAAAATTACGCAAGCAGTAAAGATGTAAAAAATTTAGAGCAAGATTTTAGAAAACAAGCTTTTTTGGGGGTGGGTACAAAAGATGAAATAAAAAAAAATAATCCAGAGTGTTGTTGAATATTTAGTATTAAAAAGGGATTGAAAAAAAATAAAAGAATGAAAGGATAAAATAGATGAAAAGATAAAGAAAAATTTAAAAATGAATTCAAGGAGCTTGAGAATAGCCTGAAAAAGAAAAAAGAGATGAAAAATAGTAGTCAGAAGAGGGTAAAGAGTTTAAAAGATAAATTAAATTTATAGATAGAAAAACTATATTAGAAAACTTTAAAAAAACGTCTAAATTTGGTTCTATTGCCTTGCTAATAAAGGATTTTAGCATATAATTTATATGCTCATAGCGCGTTAATCTATAAAGCTAATATAAAAAGTTATAATATGTTAAGTCCATTAATACCTAAATGTTAGCCTCAATAAATGAGAAAATTTAATATATTGATTGATTTAGTTAATTCTAATGAAAGAAACTAAAAATATCCAATGAGCCAAAATTAAATCAAAAGGAAAAGCTTATCTATAAAGAAGAATTTTATCTTTAAAAAAGAAAAACCATAGATACCCTTAAAAAGATTGAAGAAGAGTATTTTAAAAATGAAAATTATTCTGGTGGTACTGAACTGATATAAATGGGTAAATAAAGTTATTATTTATTTTTTAATTGGCTTTAAGGCTTTCAAAATGTTTGATAGTATCGTTTAAAAGGTTATTGTTAGAACACCGATAAATCCCATTATTAGAATTTTGTTATAAAATATACTCCTAGTGACGCCTATTAAATATTGCTCTATTTTGTTATTATCTTTATATTTACCACAGCTGGTTTTTTATTATTTTGATTATTTTTTATAGGTAATTTCCCCTTTAATATAAGTTTAAGGCTATTATTGGTTGTTTTTGATTTTTTTGAGAGAGGTTAGAGTAATTTCTTCTTTTTATAGCTATTTTTAGCTTAAATCACGTTTTTTATGTAAGGTTTAATTGAATTTATTATTTTTCTTAAAAGTGTTATTACTATTAAAATTACAGTTGTTTAGTATAAATAAAAATAAACAAAATAATATGTTGATAATTTTTATTCTTATCTCCCCCTTATTGATAAACATTTTTACGGTATACTTACTAGAGTTTTAGTAGTATATACACTATTAAGATCACCTTAAGCTGCTTTTTAAAAGTATTTTTTTGTTTATCTGCATTGCCTTTCAGTATATTTATCAAGTCCTTTGTTTATGTGATCAAGCGTTGGTTTTATTTTAGATTCATCATATTGTAAAAATTTATTAAATTTTCTATCATTAGCCAAATTGGGGTTTAATCAGTCAAGAGATTTTTTTTGATTATCAAATAGTTTTTCTTTAGGTAATTTTTCAGAGGGGAAGAATTTAGGTTTTTCTTATTATAGCTCTTTCTTGATCTAAATCATGTTTTTTGTTTGCTTGATATATGTATTATTAGTATTACAGCTGTTTAGCGTGAGCACAAATAAGTAATATATAGATAATTTCCATTTTGGCTTCTTTTTTTATTTTTAGCACAATATATTGAGTAATGAAAAAGTTTATTCTTATAATTATAGATCCTGTTTTTAGAAATATTATTGTTTTTAAGGACATTGTTTAAAAATGATAAATTATTATAAATTATATGTCGAAGATTTTTAGTAATTTGTATTTGAAATACTAGTAATTAGCAACACAATAATAGTTATTATTATAGATGTAATAGTAACGACCATTACTAATGGAATAAAAGTTTTTATTCTGCTTCTTATCTTGAGTTTTTCTACAATTAATTCTCTTTGATCTTGTGGTTCTTTTTTTGATTTCTTATGTCAAATTAGATATTTCCCTATTAAAATATTATAACATAGGTGAACATCTTTTTAAAATATCTTATTCAAATAAGCAATTTTTGAACACAATTATTTATAAATGATAAAATAAAATAATGAAAACTAATGATGTTGTAAAAACAAATGATCCAAACACATCTCTTTATAAGGAGTTATCAAAAGACTTCATAAAAAAAGAAGATATTGGTAAAGCAAAAAGCTTTTTTCTTTTTTTAAAAAATAAAGTTCAAACCATAGATGATAATTCTACGGAAGCAAATATAGAGTCTTTGTTAAAATCTATATTTGAAGAATTAGCGTATTCAGTAGAACAACAAAAAGGTGGACAAATAGATGGAGAGCAATCTAGAGTAGATATATTACTTTTTGAATGTGATAAAGATAAAGTAAATTTTAATAAAAAATCGAAAGAGGCTAAAAATAATAATGAGCCTATTCCAGCTGAAGATATCTTGCTTATAGCAGAAGTTAAAAGTCCTACTTTTAGCTTTGATGCGAAAGACAAGTTAAAAGAAGCAGAAGATCAACTTTATAGATATCTAAATCAATATCAAAAACATTATGGAATACTTTCAAATGGAAAGGTATGGAGACTTTATGATAAATCAAAAGTACTTTATGGAGAAAAACGATATATTGAATTTGATTTTTCTAAAATTGAAGAAAAAGAAGAGTATAAAGAACAAGGCTGGTTTTCTTTATTTAGCTATCTTATAAGAAAAGAAAGGTTCTTAAAAAGAAGTAATGTAATAGAAATTGAAAAAGAAAAAATAGCTAAAGAAAAAGAGGTAATTAAGAAAACTTTAAGAGATTTACTTTATGAAAAACCAGACGACTGTATAGTATTTAAAATTGCAAAAAATATATATAAAGAAGAATTTAAAGTATCAAACAAGGAAATTACTAAATTTTACTTAGATAAGATACTTGAAGAAGCAATTATATTTATTTTAAGAATATTTTTTATTGTATATATTGAGGATAATGAACCATTTAAAGGAATATTAGAAGAAAGTGTTGCATATAAATCTTATATGTCTTTTAGGCATTTTTTTTATAATAAAGTTATTAATAGAAAAGAAGGGTATAGTAAATTAATAACAATTTTTAATACTTTTGACAAAGGAAACGATTTAATAAAGTTTCCTGTATTTAACGGGGGATTGTTCGCAGAAGATAAAGTTAAATATTTAAATAATAAAAATTTGCTAAGTGTTGATGAGCTTGAAGACATCTTAACTAAGATGCTATTCTTTAACAAAGAAAATGCCAAAGAAGATAAATTTGTAGAGTATTCAAAAATTGATCTTAAAAGTTTTGGAGAATTATACGAAACCTTGCTTGAATATGATCTTAGAATTGCAGATACTAATTTGTATCGCATTGTTGAAGATGGGACCTATCTTATTCGTACCGATGAAGAGTTAAAAACAAAGAAACTAAACAAAGTTGCTACATACTATAAAGGCAATATTTATCTCACATCAAGGTCCCTTGACAGAAAAAAAAATGGAGCATATTATACTCCAGAAGATTTAACTGACTTTATGGTTGTGTCCTCAATTGAGGAGCAACTTAAAACTAAATCTCCTTTAGATATTAAAATAATTGATAATTCTTGTGGTTCGGGTCATTTTTTAATTTCTTGTCTAAATTATTTAACAGAAAAAGTATGGTATGATCTTGATAAATTTGAAGATGTGAAAAAAGAGCTTGATAAAGAATATAGAATTATTATTAATGAGGCTAAAAAATATAAAGTTCAGGATACCATAAGTAAAGAATTAGTACTTAAAAGGATGCTGCTTAAAAGATGTATCTATGGAGTAGATATTAATCCTATTTCAGTCGAAATTACTATGCTAAGTTTATGGATTAATACCTTTATTTTTGGAACACCATTAAGCTTTATTGAACATCATATAAAAGTAGGGAATTCTTTACTCGGATATACCAAAGATGAATTTTTTAGCACTACAGAAGAGAAATTCCAAATTGGTTATTCGTTATTTAGAAAAAGAATTGAAGACATTACAACTATTTTAAAAGATAGTTATCAAAAAATTAAAGGCATTAATGATACTACTAAAGAAGATATAGAAAAATCTAAAAAGATATACAAAGAATATGAGAAAAGTAAAAATATGGATAATTTAAGAATAATATTTTCTTTAATTAAGCTCCATGTTCTATCTTTTAATAGATCATTAAAATTTAATGAGAATATAGAGCTTAGTAGTACTCCTTATATAGCCGACTTAATTGAAAACATCTTGAATAATAAAACCTCTAGTGAAGATGCAAAAAATATAGAGAAAATTAAAAAAATAAGCACTTATTATAAATTTTTTCACTATGGAATTGAATTTCCTGATGTTCAGGAAGGATTTGATATTGTAATTGGAAATCCTCCATGGGAGAAAACTAGGTTTAATGAATCTGAATTTTTTGCAAAACATATTCCGAGCTATAGAAAACTAAATATAACGGATCAAAACAAAATAAAAAAAGAAATACTCAGTAAAGATAATCATCCTTTAAATATTGAATACAATGAAGAAAAAAATAGTATAGTTACCATTAACAATATTTATAAATTTGATTTTAAAGACTTTACTAGTGGTGGAGATTCAAATCTTTTTAGATATTTTACCGCGTTTAATTTAAAATTGATAAAACCGGGAGGTAATTTAACTTATCTAGCCCCTTCTAGTCTTTGGAATGAATTTAGTTCTAGAGCGCTAAGAAATCATATATTTAGTAAGTATAAGCTTAATTATATTTATCAATTTGAAAACAAAAAAAGATTTAAAGATGTAGATTCTCGTTTTAAATTTGCGATATTTCAACTTAGTAATATTAAAGAATCTACATCTAGTTTTAAAGCAAAATTCATGATTCAGAGTGGTGATAATCTTTTAAAAGAGATAACTAAGGATTTAAAAGATGGCAAAGGAAATGCGTATAAAGGAATTAAACTAAATATAGACCAAATTAAGAAACTATCCCCTATTCAAGAATCAATTATTGAATTTAAAGATAATAAAGAATTTAGCTTAATTAATAAAATATTTAGTCAATTCAATGTTCTTAATCAAGAATATATTGATTTTAAAAGAGGGTTAAATACAAGTATTAATAATCGTAAATCTTTATTAAGAGAATATAATGATAAAAACTTTATATTTCTTTATTCTGGAGCCAATATTTATCAATTTAATTCAAGATTTTTTACTTGTGATGATGCAAAAGAAAGTTCTAAGCTTTTATGGATAGATAAAAAAGATTTGGAAAAAATATTAACCAAAGATGATCAGTATCAAACCGAAAGAGTATTTTATAGAGATATTGCAAGAAATACAGATGAAAGAACAATGATTAGTACACTTTCTCCTAAAAATTGTTATTGCGTAGATTCAATGTATATAAATTATGAGAAAACACCAATATCTATTTATAAAAAATTATTTATTATTTCTATTTTTAATTCGCTTGTATTTGACTTTATAATTAGAAGATTTGTTAATATACATATTCAAAAATCATGTTTATATCAATGCCCAATGCCACAACCCGAAGAAAAAGAAATTTTAAGTAATTCTTTATATTTGAATCTTGTAAAAAATACTTCTTTGCTGATAACTAAAAATGATCCTGAGAACTTTAAATATTTGCTTTACTTAGAATGTTTTGAGTTTAATAAAGAAAAAGTTGATAAAATACTAAATCTAAATCCAGAAGATGAATTTTTTAAAGAAAAAGAAAATGAAAATAATTTTATTGTGGCTAGTCTTTACTCATTAACTAAAGAAGATTTTACCACTTTGCTTGGTGATTTTAAGGCATTAAAAAACAAAAAAGGAGAAGATTATATTTTTTATTTAATAAAAGGATATGAAAATTATTTGCTAAATAATAAAATTTTTTAGTATAATAGGGTGGAAAAAAATAAAAAATAAGATTTTAAACTAAAAAATGAGCTAGGAAAAGAATTGAGATATTACTTGAAGTTTTTAAAATATCTAATTTAGATAGAAGAGTGTTAAAGCTTGAAGTTGAAACTAGAAATTTAGTTGCTTTAGTTAATGAGGTTAAGTTCAGATTGAGTAGAGTTGAAATAAGATTAAATAAAGTTGATGATGGGTTAAATAAGTCAAATGATAAATGTATGTTTTTTACTAATAAATTGTCTAAATGCACTTAAAATAGAAAGAATGGATACCAAAGAAGTAGGTTCTGAAACTTAAAGGTATTAAATATTGAGTGACATTTTGAAAATTTATTTTTTAATTAATTATTTTCTAATTTTATTGTTAACATATAATTATGCTAGATGAAGATAAAGATATAAATTTTATAAAATCAATAAAAGCTGTAAGTAGAAAGATACAAAATAACAAAGATCTTATTGAAAACGAAGCACAAACAAGGCAAAATCTTATTGATCCATTTTTAGATGCAATGGGCTATGATCACACTGATCTTTCAATTGTTAAAGTTGAAGATAAGGCGGATATTCCAAAACTGAATGGGTTAAAAAAAGTTGATTATATTATTTATCCAACAAAAAAGGATGAAGAACCTACGATTTTGATAGAGGCTAAATATCATAATAGTAAGGAAAAGCTTGGAAATTATTTAAAGCAATTAAAACCTTATTTTGAAAATATTCGTTCTCAAGAGAAGAGAGTTGAATTCGGCGTATTAACAGATGGTATAGAATATAGATTCTATACAGACTTAGATAAAGATAATTTACTAGATAATGAGCCTTTTATGGTTATTAATTTAGAAAAATTAACAACTAAAGATTTTGGATATCTTAAAAAGTTTTCTAGGAACTCTTTAAATATTGAGGCGGCCAGAGCTTTTGCATTAGAAAAAAAATATACAGACAAGCTTTTAGCTTATTTGAAAAAAGAAATAAAAAATACAAGCGATGATTTTCTTGAATTTTTTAAAACCAAAATTGATTTTAAAAAAACACATTTAGACGAATTATTTAATAATATTATAAAAAATGTTTTTAGTGTTTTTAACGAAAAACATGATATATTAGTAGACATTAAAAAAAATAACATAGAAGATGGTATAGATCCTGGCATAAAAGATAATAATATTAAAACCGAAAATTTAAAAAAATTTGAAAAATTAAATTCGGATATGAAAGCAATATACAAAAACTTAGAAAGTTTTATTTTTGCTTTAAGCTCTAATGAAATTGAGAAACTTGAAACAAAGTGCTATACGGGATTTAGAGTACAGGGTAGGTATTTTGTAGATTTTAGCTTTAGACCTAGGGTAAATAAAATAAATATTACTATTACTGCTGCTCTAAATCAAATAACCTTAAAAGAAGGTTTTACTAGATATGTTAAGAATATTGGCAAATGGGGTAGAGGGGATATTCAGATTTTATGTACATCGGGTCTTCAAATGGAAGAAATCAAATATCTTATTAGATTAAGTTACAATAATATTGTTTCAAAAAAAGTACATTAAATAATATATAAACATTTTAAATGTTTTAGTGAACTAATATTTCTATAATTTTTTGATTATAGAAATATTAGTTCACAACTTATCACATATTCTCTTAATTAATAATCATTATTATTCACAATATATATTCTTGATTAGAAGAAAGGAGAATATTTTGATGAGAAAAAAATTGTTTTTATATACATATTAATGGTAGGATTGATGTCTTGTAATCTAGATTCTAAATTATCGGTCATAAAGGATAAAAAAATAATAATAATGTAAAATAAGTTTCAGATAGTGTTCAAAAAGGTGTTTTTAATAATTTATATAGTAATCAAGAAGGGTTTAATAAAAATTTTGGAGAACAGGAATATGAGGATTTAATTATTCCTTTAGAGCCTTAGTTTCCTTTAGTAATATTGAATCCAAATATTTCAATTAATCATGCTCAAAAAAAGAGATAAAAAAATGGGATTTAATTCTTTCTACTGATGAAAAAAAGAAAGCAGATTAAATAATTAAAAATATAGAAAATCCTCAAAGACTCTGGATTTTCTAAGCCAATTAAAGAGGTGTGTGTACTTAAATATGAATAATACGTTATAATAAAAAATGATTTATATGATGTGATGGGAAAGATTCAAAATTAAAAAACATCACTAATGGAAAATTTTAAGAACAATAAAAATAAGACAAGGGAGCTAGTACATTTGCAAAATCAGTTAAGGATAGATATTAAACTTGACAATCTTATAAATAAGATTGATATAGCAGGAAATGAAATAAAATCTATGGTTTTCTTTTTGGGTGACGCGCAGAAAAAGTTAAAAGAAAGTATTATTAAAAGATTAGAGAGTAAAAAGAAAGGTCTTATGCGTTGGCAATTATCTAGACAGGTTCTAAGTAACTCAAGGAATGCCTTAAGTAAGACAATTAGAATCTTTTTCTTATAAAATAAATGAGGCATTTAGGAGAAAGGAAGAGATAAAAGAACTTATTGAAAATTTAAAAATCGTTTTCGCAAGTTTTAATAGATAAGAGAGTCTATAAGAATGGTTAATATATTATTAGGGATGCATAAAATTATACTGATTGATTTAAACTATAGCAATCCTTTTAAACATTTAAAAGGATTTTGCTAAAAAAGAAAGATTTGAGCTACTTATGAATAGATTTTTGATATTAATAGGATAATAAAGCTTACTTTATTGAATTTAGGTTTAAAAAGGGGAAGGTATTTTTGTATCTTCACATAAATAGCTTATTTAGAGTTGCTTAAGGATCGCTATAATAGGTATCATAAAAATTACATAGGTAGGCGCCCAATAGAGTTAGAAAAAAGAAGTATTTAGGTTCTACGGTGGGATTTTAGATCTCTACGAGGGAGAGGACACTATAACTAAGTGCATCGTGTGAGAAGTAAGCGTAAAAAGTTGGGAAAAATGGAGAATCCCAGCTCGTTTTGCAATCTATTTCATTAATTTTGAAAATGTGCTGTTATTTAGCTTTGATTTGTGCTACAATGTACTTAGTAAGTGGGTGAATTATATGAAATCGGTGTTGACAGTAAATATTACCGAAGAACAAATATATAAAGAGTTCCTACGGCTAGGGATGGAACAGCTAATAGCTAAAGATTTGTCAAAAAGATATTATCACAATGAGCTTACATATAGAGATTTAGAAAATTTAGAAAAACAATTCAACTTAAAATTTGATAATCTTATTTCTGAGATTTCTTTTGTAGAAAAGAATTTAAATACCAAAATAGATAATTTAGACGCCAAAATTGATACTGTAGAGAAGAATTTACAAAAAGACATATCCAACTTGGAACAAAATCTGAACAAAAATATGTCTATTTTGGAACAAAATCTGAACAAAAATATGTCTATTTTGGAACAAAATCTGAACAAAAATATGTCTATTTTGGAACAAAATCTGAAAAAAGAGCTACAAGTTAATAGCCAAATTTTTTTGGAAAAGCTTAAGGTTAGCAATAGAGTAATAAGTATTATTATAGTAGTAGTGGTTCCCGCTGCTATATCCATTCTAATACCTTTTGTTATGTCGCTAATTAGTAACTATTACAAATAAAAATTGCAAAGAATTTTGTACCCATAATTAATTAAGAAAAAATATTTTAGATATAATTCATCCGGATTGTTTTTGTGATATTTTTTTCAAACCCTAAGCCTAGTAAGAAAAAAATATCACAAAAATATATTAATATTATCTACTTTTATTGTTGTGGGGATTTATATCATCTTTAGGTTAAAGTTTGTGATTCTTAAATTTCCTTTAGATTTCTAAGATAAAGTTTAATATTTGTATACTAAGTGTTAAGTTATTGGGGTTAATATTTAGATTTAAAGTATCCATACTATTAAAAAATTATATATATAATTTTTTAATAGTATGGCTACTTTAATTCTAAATATTAACCCCAATAACTTAAGACTTAGTATACAAATATTAAA
>NZ_JACHFA010000008.1 GCF_014201705.1 Borreliella spielmanii
TATATTAATTACTTTATATCATATATTAATTACTTTATATCATATATTAATTACTTTATATCATATATTAATTACTTTATATCATATATTAATTATCTCAATGTAAACCAACTAGTAGAGATTAAATTAATTTTAATTAATTTAATCTCTACTAGTGAAGCTCTTTTATAAAAGAGCTCAATAAATCAGATCTGATATAGTTTCAAAAACTATGTAAAGTAGTAGTGCATTTACTATCCTTTCCGCTCTCCTTGATAAAAGACGGCTAACATAATTAACCTAAGCTTATCTTGTAAATTAAACACAATATCATTATAAATGATAATTTTTGAGCTTTAAGCTTATTAAGATCAACATTACTATTACCAAAATAAACAACAAGCAAAAAAAAATCCTTACTTCTTTAAGACCTTAAGAACTTTAAATGATTTATTGTCTTCAAAAACTTTTTATTATTTCCTCTAAATTTTACAAATAAATCATTTACTAATGCATCCTACGAACTACTTCTAAACCAAAAATCATAGAAATACCTTTTTACTTTATCCCACGATAGCTTTTTAGACTCTTTTCGCAAGAATAATTATCCACTAGAGTATGATCCACAAGCTTTACTTCATAAAGCCCCTGCCTTGGTTTTTTATTTCTACATAATAAGCCTTAAGATTTAGAATTGCATTTATTTCTCTATTATGCAAAGAACTGCAACAACTGAAAGTCTCCCTAGTATCGCTTAATTTTAGAGCTGTATTTTAAATACCAAAATTGGCACATAATTTACTTGTTAGGAAATATCTATCTACTTTACGCAAATAGGATTCCTACCGTTCTGATTTATATAATAAGGAAAGTTATTATTGTATTACAAAAACCCATATCATACTAAATGATTAACACTTTTCCCAAACATTCCTTTTTACATACCCTTAATTGATAAGTTTTTTATTATTATGTTTTTATAATTAGCTACAAAGTAGTAAGATAATTTATGTAAAAAGTCTTTTCTTTGATTTGAAATTTTCTTATGCAGCTTAGCAACTCTTAACCTAGACTTAACTCTATTAATAAAAGCTTTTTGTTTTTTTATAGTTTTCTTTAACATTTCTTAAGTTTATTGTTATTTTTAGCATCTAAGTACTCAACTGCTACTGAAATATATATTTATCATAGGTTATTTTTCTAATACTACATTTTTAAGAAATTTATCGTTTTTAATATTCCTATTTCCTTTTTAAAATTTCTCTGAAAAAATTATTATGTGTAAAGCTTAAATTAAGTTAAAATTACAAAGAACTAAACTATTAACCTATTTTTAGAAATGGAAACCCTTCTTTATATCTACTTAAATGAATAATAAAAATTTGCTTATTTTTCATAATAATCTATCTATCACTCAGCATTTTATTATATAAAAAGCTTACACATCTAAATACTTTTGAAAATTTTTTTTAATTAGTGTTAGGATATATTCTGTACTTTTATAAGCTTTATTAGCACTCATATATTTTATTATTTTTAATATCTTATACTTAGTGTATATGGCACATACGCCAAACTTTTAAAAATCACTGCGTACATTCTCTATTAATTATCCTAGTATGGGTTACTAAATATATACACATAACAAATGTCAAGCTTTTATCTTCTCCTTAACAAATAATACTTGATATATGTTCTTTACGGAAAAGGACTCTTGCATAAATTCAACTATGATAAAGATCAAGTTCATTTATTACTAGAATTTAATCCCAATATTCACCCTTCTAAATTTATCAATAATCTAAAACCAGTATCTTCAAGGCTTATAAGAAAAAAATATTCTACTTATTTGGATAAGTATTATTGGAAACATTATTTTTGAGCTAAAAGTTATTGCCTTGTTCTCCCGGGGGGGCCTCTATTAATATCTCATCGAAAAGCATATTCAGAGTCAAAATAAATCTATTTATTATTTTTTGTTAAATCAATAAAAAGTCCTAAGAAATTTCTTTCTTAAGGACTTTTTATAAATGGTTAAAGGTTAAAGATAAGTTAAAATTTACAACAATTTAGAAAAAAAACAAAATTACAAATGTTTTTTTATTTGTAATGTGTATTAATTGATATATAATATCAATTAATACACTATATTATATTGTAATATATTAATATAATAATAATATATTTTTTAAAGGAAAAAATGCAAAAAGAAACAACAAGAAACTATAATGAATATACAATTGGGGGCATAAAGGGAACTTTCTTTGGGAATTCCCAATATGAGGCTAATTATCGAGCAAAAATAAATGGCTTTATAATCGACTTTTTTAAAATTCCCATAAGTTTAAAGAAAAAATATGAACTTAATATTAAAGCCCTTAGTGACCCTAATTTTTCATCCACAAATATTGCAATGAATTGCATAAATACTTTTAAACTTATAGTTGACATTGTTAATATGCAAACCGGAGAAAATTATGATTACGACACATTTATTACAAAAACAAAAACAGAAAAAATGCTTAAATATGGAACAAAAATAATTGCCGCACTAGCAAGACACTTCGACGAACAAAACAAAACAAACTTCAACGAAAGCTACTATGAATGGGAAAAAGGCTGGATAGATAAAAAATGGATAGATTATGAACCAACTGAAGCAGAAATTAAAGAAATTCAAACAATGAATCAAAAATTAAACCCTTTAAAACTTACAAATGAAGAAAAGGCCCTTAATAAAGGGCAAATAAAGCTTTTAGAAGCCATCAGTAAAATTAAAAGCCAATCACAACAACATACTAAGCCAAACGTCGTAAATAAAAAATTAAAAGGAAATAATAGAAAAGAAACCAATATTTAACATTTCTATTAAAAATACTAAATATTATTTAATAATAATAAATAATATTTACAAAATTAAAAAAATAAAATATTATATATATAAGGTAGAAAACGATCTGCCAATAGTCCCCAACACCCCTATTAATCCTCTCCAAATAAGATTAGGGGTAGGGACTTCTTTTTTTTACTAAAAATTAAAACATTTAACGTCTAAAACATTAAGTTTATAGCAAATAGAAAAAATGAAAATATAACAAACATAAATTAACTAAAAATTTAATTCTTATTATATGACTATGCTATAAATCACAAAATTTTAATAAGATGATTAAAATTCAAACAATAATCCCTAAGGATAAATATATACAATTACACCTAATAATAATAAATAAAATTTCATATCAAATAATATTTGATTTTCTCTGCGAAAATATAATTTTTAAAAAAAATTTTCAAAAAAATGGTAATACTTAATTATTGAACTATTAATTGAGTATTAAATATTCTCCTTTTTTAAAATTAAAAGAATTTATTATCAATATTTACTTCATACCATACATTCTTTTAAATGAACCTCTTATTTTTAAGGGGTTTTCTTTTTATATAGAGAAAATCAAAAATCAAGTAAACTATTTGGCATAATAAAGTCTTTACTAAACAAACATACAGGCTTTTTACTTATTCTAACCAATAAAGTTTAATATCTGATACAAATCTATACAAAATATTGAAAAAATTTTCTCTGTAAAATCAATAAAAACTATTTATGTAGCTAAAATTTTTATAAATTTCAACCTTAATAGATAAAAATGGTTTACTAAAATTATTTAAGGCTGCTATCATATAATAGGTTATATAATGAAAAATAAAACTTTTATATTCTTAGTTCTTTTAATTCAAAATTTAGTAATATATGCTCATAGCACAAACTACGAATTCAAACAAGCTAAAATTAAAAATATAAAAGGAATATTTATTAATTATAAAGTCTATTTAACAGAAAATTTAGCAATTGATAACGTAAAAACGTTAAACCATATTTCCACATTCAAAATTAATCTTGTTATTGACAAAAAAATTGCAACTTCTATTAAAAATGAACAAGATGTAATTAAAGCTGGAAATGAATGTGGAATCTTTTTAGAATTTCAAATTAATAACCGTATATACTATGCAAAATTTTCATCAATAAAGTATATTTTAAAAGCAATTGAAAGTTTTACTAAAATTAAAAATACAATTAATAATTCAGAAATTAAAAATCTTGAAGGTAATGGAATTTTTTTATACAAAAATGGTCTCGCATACAATTTAAAAACAGATTCTCAAGAAACAGCAATATTTGTAAATTTTCTCGGATTTAAAGATAATACCGGAAGACCTTACTTCATATTTTACTATGATAATATAGATAACAAAGATAAAAATTTAAAAACAATCTTAGTTTCCTTTGAAGAATTTCATAATGGAATAAGAGAGGGTCTTTTCCTACTAAGAAACGAAAAAGCCATACTAGAATACATCAACCTTTCAAAAGGTTGATACAATAAACAATATAAAACAATTTTAAAGTCGATATTATTATAAATTAATATCAAAAAACTTTGTTTATACTAAATGCTCTTAATTTACATCCTTCCTAGTAAATAATTATTTAGCTTAAGCTTTAAAATTATTCAAACTCAAGTCAACTTCCACCAAGTTGTTTAACTTTAAAGTTAAAATCGTCCAAAAATTCTTTAAAAGGAATCTTATTAAAGCTTACAACAACATCATTCCTAAACGCATAAATTCTAAATGCTGCTATATTATCATTGCCCAAAGAAACAAATCTTATAAATTCACTTTCTGGAATACTAAATTTATAAATTTCTACCTTAATATTTTTTTCAGTAATCACTGTTGTATAATCATAAGGAAAATATGAATCATACAGATCATTATAATAAACAACACGTTTACTATTTTCTAAAACCAACTCCCCTTTAGCCTCAAACCTAGTATCTGTGATTATCTTTTCAAGCTTTATTTGATTAGAATTTCTAGTCTCAACTTTAACCAAAATAAGATATTCCTTTTTATTTTTCAGCTTATCATATTTAATCGAAATTACAGATCTAAATATCCCATCTCTAGAATAATTTACCCCAATATCATATTGTGAATCTAATACCTGAGAAAACCTATCGTAAGCTATTTGATAAGTTTGACAAGAAATTAAAAAAAATACCGAAATAAAACATTTTACAATAAATTTTGCATTCATTAAAATCTCCCTTTAGTTTATCTTATATTTATTTTTAAAAAATTTCTTAAAATTAGAAAATTAAATAATATAATAAATTCAAATAAAAGCATTCTAACTTTATAACTTGAATTAAAATTAAAAAACTATTATTATTAGGTGTTGTTCTAATAAAAAACCAATTTAAAAGATTAGATTATTTCTAATCCCAATTTATACAAATTTCAAAGTGCATCTATAGGAGAAATCGTGTATACTGACCCAAGGTCAATTATTAATACTTACTTTGTAAAAAACAAAAAAATATTTATTATCAACCCAATAGCTTTTAAATTTGAACTTAATTTTGAAAGAACTATCCAAACAAACTCAAAAGAGAATATAGAACTTAAAACATTTAAAGGTGGAATTATTAGTTTAAAATTAAGACCAAATGAATTTTCTAAATTACCAACAGACATTCTAAAAGATAAACTTGAATTTTATATTAACTATGTAAGTGAAGAAAAACTTAAAATAGTTTACGACATGATGGTTGTAAAAGCCTATACTATTGATTTAAAAGCTAGCAATAAAGATAAAATTTACCTAATTGGACTAAAAATACTTAGTTCTATTTATAGAAAAGAAAATGTAGAAAACGCGTTTATTCCCATTATAGGATATAATAACACTTACCTTTTTGAAGGCAAAGCAAACAACCAAAAAGTTAATTTATTATTAAAAGGTATTAATCAAACTATTCAACTCCCTTTTTTGACCAAAATAAGCTATTCAAATATCAAAATGATCAATAAAGCCGATACAAAAACTAGTGCAAATTTAAATGTAAACATTAAAACAACAAATAGGATGCTGCTAAATCTGCGTACAAAAATCTACGAAGAAATAATCTTAACAAATTCAAATCAAATAAAAACCATCAACAATAAACAAAAAATTCTAAAAACGTTAAGATCTTTTATTGAAAATGAAAACGGATTGGGGGGCAAAATACGGTTAATCTTTTTAGAAAAAACAAATTTCTTGACTAAAAATTCAAATTCAAATGGCTTAGACTTCATTTTAAATGACATCAATATTATACAAGAAAATAGCTATATCAGAATTGATATCAGTCTATTAGAGGATAACATTGAAAAAAAATACTTGCCCCAACCCCCAAACATAAACCCATTTCTTAAAAAGATCACCTTGGTATAAATTTTTTAATCAAATAAATTGCTGTAATTAATCCTAAATACATAATCTAACAACTCTTAATAAACACTCTGCTAAGAGTTTCCAATATATAACCGAACTCCTTGAAACTAACACACAATATATAATAAAATAAAGCTAATGAGGTACTTATGTTAAGTATTAATGGTGTAAGACTTTATTCTTTAAAAGAATTCCAAAATATACTAGAAGATTCTTATAATCTTTCAATTAGTAAAAATACTATATCTAAAAAATCAAAAATTTTAAAATGCGCAATCCGTGTAGATAACCGTCCTTATCTTTTAGAAGATTTTTGTACATATTTTTTAATGGATTTCAGAAGACCCAAGCCCATAACAAATAGCATAAAAGAAACAATCCAATTAAGAATTGAGCAAGCAAAAAAAATAATGAACCGAAAATCTACAAAACATGAAATACAAATTGTTTCTAACCCCATAGGTCATACCTTATAATCCATTTTATTGACATTTTAAAAACATTGTTATAAAATATGGTTAAAAGCTAGTTATTTTGTTTGTAATACAATAAAAACTTAGAGTGCAGATAGAATAATTGGAAAAGCTTCTGAACCTACAACAAATTTCACTTCAGAAGCCAGGATAAGATAATGATAATAAAAATAAAAAATAATGTCAATAAAAATTTTAACAATCTCATAACTTTAGAAGAGCTTATAAAGCACAACCAAAAAAACACAACCTCTAATTTAATAGAACTAAAGCAATCAAGACTAAAATCATATTTAACTAAAAAAAAGGCCATATACCAAAGAATACTTAAGGTATGCTGGGCAATTGATCTTAAAAACAAAGAATACTATAAATCCAACAAACTTAGAACATATTCTACAATAGAAATATATAATATAGTTAATAAATGCCTTGCTAAAGATAATCAAAAAATATCAATCAGAACTTTAGAATATGATATATCATTTTTAAATCAAGTACTGTTAATAACAACTAAACTAAAACATTTAGGCAAAGATAATGGAAGCTTTGCATTTTATATACAAAATAAAAATCTTTGGAAACACCGTTTTACAATTATTCAAGAAGCAATTAATAAAGAAATCAAAGAATATTTAAAAGATAAAAAAATAGTATCTAATTTCTCTAAAGAAATTGACAATGCTATTAACAAAACCAATATAAAAAATATAAAATCTAAAAGCTCAATTGCAGATGAATCAATTGCAGATGTTATACCTAAAGGTATAAAGGATATAGATAAGATAAAGAATTCTACAAAAATAGATAATAAAAAAATAAAGAAAATGTCCTATAAAGAATATATTGCAAGCAAGCTAGTAAAAGTTCATAAAATAGAAAAATTTCAAATAACAAAAATATTAAAAATAAGCAACAATGAAAAAACTTACATAAATGCATTAAGAAACTTAAAGTCAGCAATAGAAAAATATAGTAAAGAATACAAAATTGAGGACATTTCAAATCATTTTATAAAAGAGTTTAAAAATAAATATAGTAAAAAAATATGGATGATGAACGGAAAGACCGATAAAATAAATGACTTTAATGAAATTTGGGAAACAAGATTTAAGAAAACGTTCTTAAATAAAAGTTCAAAAGAAAGATATTGTAATAACTATATAAGAAACAAAAAGAATATTTCTAACCCTGATAACAGAATAAGTGTATTTTTTTCCGATCATAAAGGTCTTAAAAAGATAAGCAAAATTAAAGTTAATTAAAAAATTATTTGTTATCATATTATAAAAATTTTAAATAAAGGTAAAATTGGACAAACCATTAAATCAAAGATTAACATGGATGTTAGCCCAAAAAATGATTACATTAATTAAATGTATTTCTCATAGAAATATTCTATCCATGATTTTTAGTCAAACAATAAAAAGAGTATAACTAAAAAAGTATTAGTATAAATCTTAGTTTAAATAGCATTACAAATTTTATATTCACTCTAAAATAATTGCCTTCCTTCTTCTAATTTTTTATTTTAAAGTTTGTAGCTTTCGTTTCATAAATTTACTATTTAATCTAAATAAAGTTTGATTACGCTAAATTTCAAATTTTAACAAGATAATAACAAAGAATTCTCCACCTATAATTTCTATGAAATTATAGGTGGAGAATTCTTTGTTATTATCTTGTTAAAAAAAAACTGCAGAAGTGTTACTTAAGATTCACGATGATTATCAAAAAATACTACAAATAATAAGTAAAAGTAAAGCCTTAAAGAAGCTATAAATGGGTTAGAAGATAATAAAGATAGATCTGAACAATTAAGTTTTAATGATTTAAGAAAAGTGAAAACAGAACTTAAATATATTGATTCGATTGCAAAGATTAACTATTAGAAAAGCTTATAAATAATCTTATTATATCTTATAAAGCTAAGACCAATGATATCGATTTTTTTGTCAATAAAAAATCGATAGAGTATTTTGATAAAGAATATAAGGATTTGATTAAAGTTAAAATTCCGAAGAATGAAATTAGCATATGATAAGATTGTAAACACATTTAAACTTTTTTAATTTTATTTCAAATTTATTTTTTAAATCTGTTTCCAAAATTTGATAAAAAGTATTTTGTTCAGCCCCTTAATATCGCTTATTTTAAATTTTTAATAAGTAAGATAGGTTCAATGAATTGATAAATAAAAGTAAACATTGGTTTAAGTATTATATAAATTAAAATTATGGCAATTTTGTCTCTTTTAATAAGAAAGGTTTATTAATTTTTGGAATTCAGCTTAAATGATTTAAAGTTAGTATCAAATTTAAAGGAGAGAAAGCATGAAAATTAAAAGTAAATGCTTAGCTTTGGGATTACTTTTTGGTTTTATCAGTTGTGATTTATTCATAAGAGATGAAATACAAGAGAAATCTCTTGGCCTGTGTGATGAGGAAAGTTCTATTTTAGAGACTAGTGATAAATCTGTTAAAAAGTCTCTTAATAAGAAAGGCAAAAGTAAGGTTGCTAGAAAGAAAGTTGAAGGTAATGCTGTTAAAAAAGACCCGTTTAATCATCATGTAAAGAGTGAGTCTGTTAATAACAGTAATCTATCACAAAAAAATGTGATATCGGAAGAAGAAATTTTAAAAACTAAATTATTAAGAGAACGATCTGAGACTAGAAAAGAAGAAATACAAAAACGGCAAGATGAGGGTGAAAGGATCCTTCAAGGAAGTTTAAGTTTTCTTAGTGGTGAAAGTGGTGAATTGAAGGATACTATTGAAAGCAATGAAATTGATTTTACTATAGATTCTGATTTAAGACTAAAGAGTGACTTACAAGCTATTTCAGGCTCAAACTCTATTTCATACACTGATGAAATAGAAGAAGAAGATTATGATCAGTATCTTTTAGAAGAAGATTATTATTATGATGATGAGGAAACAAGATTAAGTAATAGATATGAATCTTATCTAGAGGGTGTGAAATATAATGTAAGTTCAGCAATTAAAACAATTGTTAAGATATATGATAATTATACCTTACTTTCAACAAAGCAAACCCAAATGTATTCTACACGTCTTGATAACCTTGCTAAAGCCAAAGCTAGAGAAGAAGCTAAAAAGTTTACAAAAGAAGAACTTGAAAAAGATCTTAAGACTTTATTGAACTATATTCAAGTGAGTGCAAGGACTGCGACAAATTTTGTATATGCAAGAGAAATATATTCAAAAAGAAAATTAGATACCATTGAAACAGAAATAAAAAATTTAATTTCAAAGATCAAAGGACAATCTGATTTATACGAAGCATATAAAGCAATAGTAAGGCCAATCTTATTAATGAAAGATTCTCTTAAAATAATCGAAATAGTCATTGATAAGAATGGTGTTTGGTACTAATCTTTGATAATTAGTTTATTTTTTAAACAGGCTACATATTATTGTAGCCTGTTTAACATTAAATAAAAAAAGCTCTAGTTGTAAAAAGTATTATGGATTGGAAAATAGAATTTCTTCAATTTGCAGATAAATTAATTAATTTAGATAAAGTCAAAAACACTGTTTACAGGATATATCAGAATATGATACATTTTATGTTTTAAAGGAAGTATATAAAATAACTTTATTCTTAAGTTTATATACAGAATGGTATTATAAGATTGATTTAAAAATTTTTTCATTTTATCAAATTAAGATTTAGATTATAATTTGATTTTGAATTTTATATGTGAGACAATTAAGGGTGTAAATCTTATTTATAGTAGTAGATTTGTGTGTGTATTTCGTGTGCTTTGCTTTGCTTTGTAAGCTGTGGTTTTATTTTAAAATAATAGTAATAATAATTAAAATTGCTTATTACAAGATATAGAAAGCGTAGAAAGTATTAATTAAAACCAGATTGGAAAAATAATTTTGGACTTAGCAATGGAGCTTAATACATTAACTTTTTTTGTTAATACGTTAAAAGACGAATTGTTAAAAACATACACTCGAGTAGCTTATTTTAATTTTTATTTCAAATGCAATGTATCTCAAGTGGCAGAGTATGTTCAAAGGTTTTTATTTAAACTAAAAAATAGGGGTAAAGTTAAAGAACCATTTAGTTAGGTTAAATACGGCAAGATAATTAATCCAATGTAGAGGGCAGGGGAGGAAAGTTTTAATATAGATGCGGAGAAGAGTATATAGAGTGGAGAAGAGACTTGCTAGTGTTTTTAATCCTCCATCTCTTCAGGTGGATAGTAGATAAAATGGAGAATTAGTGGATGTTAGCCTTTCTCTTATTGTTGGCGATCCTGAAGATAAGACGTTGAATGACATTAAAAATATGTATTCTAAGTTTAGAAGCTCACATTAACTAATGCTAGTACTTTTTAGTGATATTATATTATTTTACTATTCTTTAAAGAAGAATATATACTTATTTTTAAATAAAAGGCTACCAATTAAACTCTTTTAAAAAATTGTGATCACTATAATTATTTTTTTTTGCTTTAGCAAAAGTTTTAGAGATTTCTGAAAAAGTTGGAAAAAAATAAGATGATGGGTGATTTGCCATTTTTTTAAAATTTTCATTGAAGTAGTCAAGTATATTACTTTTACGTTTTAATATTTGCATTTTTAATTAAAAATTATAAAGACCTCCACTATTTCTAAATCTTTGATTTAGAAATAGTGGCTTATCTAATGGTTTGAAAATCGAAAACAGCAGCTTAACAAATAAAAACCAATGAATATTTAAAAAATGATTAATTTAAAATATAATTTCTATAGTTAAAGTACTAAAAAATAAATACAAATTTGGACTAATTATATTATATAAAAAGATAAAATTAGTCGTATTTATTATAGTAGAACTTTTAATACCTAACTCTTAAAGTATATTTATTTATATTGCTTTATGGTTTTTGTAAAGTAACTTTTAATTATAAAAATCGAAGGAGAATAGATTTATGAATAAAAAATCTGCTATTTCATTGTTATCTACAATATCAGCCTTCTTATTGGTATTAGGCTGTGATTTATCAAGCAATGATGCTGAAAATAAAATGGATGATATTTCTAATTTAGAAAAGAAATATCTAGATAATTTGAATTATGGATGTTTAAGTGAAAATGAAGGTAGAATTCAAAATTCTCAAATTAAATTAGATGTAAATAATGGCATAAGGCGTTCTTATTCTTCTAGAGAAACCAATGTTTCAAATTCCTATAGTAAAACCTATTCATCTTGCAAGACAAAATCAAAATGATTAATTTATCAAAGAAATAAAAGAATTCTCTGTCCATAATTTAATTGCAAAGGCTTTTAATTTAAACCTATATTCGTAGGTTTAAATGCAGCTTTATAGCTATTGTGTCAGTCAGGGGGAAGTTTGTAAAAGTGCCTCTTTAATAAGGAATTTAAATCTTATTTTTAACATGAAGATTATTATCTTAGAGTTTTACTGGAGGAGTTTCTATAGACATAGTAAAGAAGTATAAATCCCAATAAATCAATTTGGCAAACTTATTCCACCCAAAGTTTATGTAAATTATAAGTGGAATAAGTTTATAATTTTTGTTTAAAAGATAAGGCCTACTTTTTATTGAAGATAAGCTTGATACATTATTACAATTTCAATACATACCTTAAAGGTCGCATATTGAAATTATGTCACTTTTTAGCTTTTCTGTTTCTTCACTTTTTTTTACAATTTGTTTTAAGATTGCATGTACGTGAAATTCAAGATTAGTGTTATTTGTTTTTATAAGATTTTTATCATTTTGATAATCTAATAAAAGTTGGCTTAACATTTCTGAGACGATTGTTTTTGTAGATAATAATTTTTCAAATGAATTTTTAAGATTCTCTAAGTCTAAAATCTCTAGTTTGTTTAGAGTGTCTTTTTTAGAATATAGGCTAACAATCACGTCGTCAATAGTATTTCCCAATTCCTTAAAGATGTTAAATAGGGCGCCTGTTTGGCCTGACAACAGTATGATTTCTGAAAGTTCCTTTAATTTATTAGTATCAATAGCATTTAAGGTGCAATAAACGTATTTTCTATATCTTTTAGATTTTTCAGTATTATCAGCTATATATTCATTTGGTGATGTTGGCCAAAACAATCCTTTGAAAGCTAATATTTCATATTGGTCCGCAGGTTCTTCTTCTAATTTTTTTTTACATATTTTTCTCTATCTGCGCTAGCTGTTTCTATTAAATTTTTTAGATCATCAAGCAGCGTTTTTTTCATTCTTTGATTTTGGGTTACTTCTTTTTTAGGTTTTAATTTCTTATTATTGGATTTTAGTCTTTTTTTGCTAGTAAAGCAATAGTTGCGGCTAATGTTGCAAAAGAAGCATATAACCTTACTAAAGCAGCAGAACAAAATATGTAAAAACTGTATAAAGAGCAATAAGAGCAACTAAAAACACTATCTGATTTCTGATGAAATAAAACAAGCTAAAGAGGCTGTAGAAATAGCTTGGAAAGCCACAGTAAAAGTAAAAGATGAGTTAATGATGTAGAAAATGCAGTCAAAGAGGCATTGGATAAAATAAAGACATAAACTGCGAACAATACAAAACTTGCAGATATAGAAGAAGTAGCAGAGTTAGTATTACAAATAGCCAAAAATGTAGCGGAAATAGCGCAAGAAGTTGTGGCCCTGTTAAATACTTAAATATATTTTTATTAACTAGATTGTGGAATTAGTTAAAGCTTTTAATAATAAATTTCTTAAACAAAAAAATAGCGATACAAAAAATGTAAGGCCAAAATTATAGCTATTTTTAATAATGTTGATGAGTAAATTAATAAAAAAGAATATCTTTTAGTTAAGATATGTGTGGTTACTATTATAAGAGAGTCTTCTTTAAAAGAAGGCTCTAATTTAAATATATTAATATTTAAATATTTTATTATCCATTTTAAGACTTACTTAAAACATTTTTTGCATTTTCAATAAGTTCTTTTATAATCCTATTTCTTCTCATTGTTAAACCTTTTTAAAATAAGAGCTTTCCGAGCTCTTTAAAGTATTTTTTATTTTATTTAAAGCCTGTTTAGATAATTGTGATACTGACCTATTTTCACTTTCCAATCTTTTAATAATTCCCTCTTTTAAACTTTCCTTAACTTTACATAAAAATAAAGCAGCAGCTCTTATATTTTGTTTTGCAATATCAATATAGCTCATGATTTCATCAAGTTTATCTCCCATATTTAAATTATTTTGCAATTGTGTTAGTTTCTTTGTGTGATTTCTATTATTATGATCGTTTTTATTAATGATGTTTTTTTGTTTCTAGTTTTAGTTGTCGCATCATAAAAATCATTTTTTATTTAAGTATATTCATGTTTAAGTGGACATACACTCTCAATTAACTGGAAAATTCAGGGTCTCTAATAAGATTTTCTATATCTTTAATTGCTTTATTCACTTTTTTTCTTTCTTGGTAGAAGGGAAAGGATCCCTTTTTTTATCTCTTTTTTTGATTATGCTCAATTGAAATGGTTAGTATTCTGATTATTTTTAGATAACACGTTTGATAAAAAAATAATAACAAATTCAAAATTTTTAGATTCTATATATACCTATTAGCAAGATCAATCCCAAAACAAACAGTAACGCTATCCGAAAAAATACAGCATAACCTCGAATAGAACATCACCAAAATCTTGAAAATTAATATCAAAATTCCAAGTCTTCAAATCAAAATTATCAATAAGTTAGCTACAATCTAGAAATTAGAAAAAATTGATAAAGATCTGCTCTGAAATCCTAACATATTCAAGAAAATATACGAATAGCTGAAATAATTGTTGTTCAACACGATTTTCTAGAGATTTTTAACATCAATTCCAAATATCAGATTTGTCTAATTGAAATTAAATATTTAGCACAATTTGATGAAGAAAACTTTGAGTTGAAAATTTTTTCAGAGGATTTTTTTAAGTTTTTCAAGCATTTCTTTTAATATCTCTATTTTTTGTATTTCGTAATTTAGAGACAAGTAAATTATTCTATTCATTAGTGTTTTTTTCCACTACAAGTATTGAAAAAAATATAAGATGAATTACGCATGCTAAACCAAGAAGATTCCTAAGAATTATTACAATATATAGGAAAGAATTTAAAGATAAAACACAACTTTGCAAAAACCTTAACCGCAACTATTGAAGCTTGCAATCGAAATTTTTTAGATATTAAAACAAATATAAAAAATCTCGAAGACCATTTTATGAAAGAATACTTAGATTTTATTCCCTAGATCTATTAAATCCATACAAATTGTTGCACTTTATATTTTTAAAAGAGAAGAATTAACTTATATTCTTAAAATTCATGCAATCTAAATTCACGCTAAAAACATCAATGGAAATTAAATTTTTAATATCAAATAAGTTTAATATTAATTGATAAAAATATTAAATTGTAATATTATTATTTTGAATTAAAATTATTATTTAATAATATAAATTTATAAGGAGAGCATTTTGGAAAATTCTAAATTAAATATTATTAAGCTTAACGTTATTACAGTAATATTAACTTCAATTTGCATATCATGTGCACCTTTTGGCAGTGTTAATCCAAACAAACTAAAAAATCCTACTACTTCTAAAATCCCCAAAAAAGTAAAGCGAAGCAACAATTCTAGAAATCTAAAAAACCTAAAAAGCCATACCAATTCAGCAAATTCATCAGAAAATAACAAAAATTTTGAAAATGAATCTCAAAATTCAAAATCTTCAAATCAAAATTCTCAAGAAGAAACCACAATCTCAAAATTAGAAAACATTGGTAAAGGCATAGAAGCTCAAAAAAAGGAAGAAAATACACAAATAGCTAAAATAGCTAAATTTGATGGTGTTCAATATGATTTCTTAGAGACTTTTAAACTTCAAAGTGGTGATTATTTTATGTTTCATGCAAAAATGAAATTAAAAAGAATAATTTATTCATCCCTAAATTACGATACAAAAAAAATATTGGCATTAAAAGAAATTCTTGAAAAACTTGATACAACAGATAAGAACCGAAGAGTAGCTGGTCAATTTCTCGAAACATCAAGGAATATTCAACTGGAATTAGAAGATACGCATTTAAAAAAAATACAAGATGCATTACGACGCGCTCCAAGCAAAGAAGAAACCGAAACGTTACTACAAGGTGTAAAACGTGATTTAAAGATAAAACAAAACTTTGCTAAAAGCTTAAACGCAACTATTGACGCTTACAATAAAGATGTTGGTGGCATTAGAACAAATGATGAAGCGCTAGTAAAGCACATAAAGGATAAATACTCTCATCCTCTTTGTCTACTAAATCAAGCTGATTAATCTAAACAAAAAAAAAATAATATGCTGCACTTGATATTTTAAAAAGAGAAGTTAATTCTTCTCTTTTTTTATTCATACAATCTAAATTAGCGCTAAAAACATGCAATAGAAATTAAATTTTCAATATTAAATAAATTTAATATTGTTGTTTTAAATTAAAACTAATTTTTGGTAATTCAAATTTATAAGGAGAGCATTTTGAAAAACCCCAAATTAGATATTATTAAGCTTAACTTTATTACAGCAATATTAACTTCAATTTGCATATCATGTGTACCTATTGGAAAGGTCAATCCAAAACCTCATATCAATACTAATTTAGAAAATAACCAAAATCAAAGTTTAGAGGAGCTTTTCGTATAAGTTTTTATAATTTTTAGGATTATAACTCTATTTCTAAGATTTTTTAGTTTGCAAAACTTTATATGCTTGCTCTAATGTAAGAAGCTCTACATTTGCCTTATTCATCTTATCGTTAAGTTCTTCTTGTTTATTCTTAGCATTCTCAAACAAGCTTTTAGCATTCTTGATTGCTTTTTGAGCATCAGCTATCCAAGAATAGTAAAGATATTGAGGGCGCTCGTTCTTATTTAAATACTGCTAGAAAATCTAAATATAATACTAACAACAATACATTACTATTACATAACTTGAACCAAGAAATTAATAAGGTTAATAGCAGTCATGCTTCTGCTAAATCTCATTACAATGATGCAATTGGTGCTTTAGCAAGAATCTACTAAGGATGATTTTGAGAATGCAAAAAGAAAAGCAGAAGGGGCTTTAGAAGAGGCTATAAAAGATATACCTTCTTTAGGGTATCAATAACACTTTTTATCTTATCAAGTTTTGATTTTGTTGTTTCTAAGTCCGCAGTTATTTTTTCAGTTTTTTCTAAAAAAGTTTCAGCTTCGTACATAATTTCCCTAGCAGTAATAGCTTCATTAGATTCCTTATTAATTTGTTGAGATTTTCTATTAGCATTAGCATTATGTTTATTGTTATCTGATTTGCTAGTATTAGAGTGCTTTGTGTTTAAAATATTATTTGTTTGTGCTCCTAAATTATTACTTTCTTCACTTTTCTTTATAATATTTTCTTTTTCCTTACTTTTATTCTTATTATTTTGTGTATATACAGGTGCAGAAATACAAGCCAAAAAAAAGGGGAGAAAAAAGAGAATTTCCCCCCAGTTTGGACCAGAAGATTTGAATTATGACTACATGTATAGGTACATTATTGATTGGATTGAAAAAAAATATGAAACCAATAAAGCCAAATTTTCGTGGTTTACCTTTGAAAAGATGGGTGATAATGACTATCTACTGAAAATTAAAAGGGACGCTAATCTTAAGAAAGTCTTGGTGATTAGTGCTAGAAGAATTGATCAGATGTTCACTAATTAGAATGAATTCATCGGGATTGATTTTATAAAAATTTTTTTGTTTAGCAGACTTGCCTTTAAAAAAGAACTTGAATAAAAACATATAAACATTATATACTGTTATGTAAAAATTTCAAAAAAATTTAAAGTTTTATTTTGAAGGGTTAAAGGTTTATTCTTTTGAGAAATTGGATTTAAAGGTTTGTTGTTTGAAGGGGAAAGTTTTACCTTTTTAGATTAATCTTTAGAGTTAATATATCTATACTAAATAATAATTATATATATAATTATTATTTAGTATAGATATATTAACTCTAAAGATTAATCT
>NZ_JACHFA010000009.1 GCF_014201705.1 Borreliella spielmanii
AAATCTTATAAAAACAGATATCAATATGCTTAAATCTCATGTAAACACACTTCATAATCAATTCAAAGAACAAACTACAGAAGTAGAAACACTACAACAAGTCATATTATCAATATAGACTCTTAATGCCCTTTTAATTTAGTGGAAATTAAAAAACAGTATATTGGGGGTTTATATAAAAAACATATTATCTACTAAAGTAGGTAATATTGACAATCTGTTTTAGACTAGAAATTCTTATCTTATTTCTACTAGAGAAGTTTCTATAAGAATCATGAAAAGTATATTTAAAAACCAAAAATCAATTTATTTGCTATATAAATAAATATAAAATATTACAATCTTAATAAAGATTATTAAGATTGCGCACTTATTGCTATTTTATATGGATTCATGATAATATTCACAATTCACATCCCCTCTAAATTTAAAAGTTTTAACAATTAAATTATAAATAAGATATTGTTTCATTTTTTAATAAAAATTATTTCTTTAATTACACTAATATATTTTCATCTTTTTAGAATTAAGACTTATTAATTTAATTAAGTTAACTCTTTTTTTTGATATAATAAAAAATATTTTATGGATTTTTAACATGAAACTACTAGAGTAAAACTTTAAAATTCACCTAAAGTGAAAATAATTTTGTGAAAAAAGGTATAAGTATTTTAAATATATTTTTTTATTTCATCAAAGCTTGAAATTTATGGTAGGCCTTGTAAATTATGTTATATGGATAACATATGGTAATTTATGAATCATGAAAGATAAATATAATAATTTAATTAAAGATCTTAAAAGTCTTAGGTATTCTTATGTTTTTTATCTATTCGGTTTAAAACTTTATCATAGTTTAGATATACCTATCATATTAATAATAATTATTAATTAGCGGAAAGCATTAATATATCTAGATCCTTATGAAGTCTATTTTTTAATTAACCCAAATCCTATTATTTATCTATTGATATAATCTACATAATTTTGAGAATTTTATAATAACTTAACAAATTCTTTTAAGATTCTTTATAAAAAGAATAAATATAGCCATAATGCTTGCATATCTTACTATAAAAAAGAGACAAATTAATAAAATAGAACATATAAAATTACATCAAGTCCAAATCTATTTAACAAAACTATTAAGCCAATATTTTCTAAATATCCAAATTTATTAAACGAGAGATTAAAGCTCTCTATTGATTAACAAAAAACACCTTGGTGAAATTTTCAATAAAAACCCAGCAGAGAAAATTCTCTCATCTATAATTTCTATAGTATTTAAATGGAGAATTCTTTATTAAGAAAGAGATTTTAGCATTAAAAAATCCTTTTATAGATATCTTTTCGGCATTAAATTGGGTAACAAGCTCAAACCCATTAGAAAAACAGTTCACAAAATAAAGTTTAGAGTTAATAAATATTTTAGATTGAGATTATACATAGCAAAAAAGCCCTATATGGGCAGTTCCGTTTATAACGAACAAATAGGATGGGAAACTAACTCCCCAACCTAATTGAATAATACCATAATATGTCTTATAAATCAATAAGTTTGTTTTTTATGTTTTTTATTTTTTTATGTTTTTCATATTCGATTATAAGCTCAGATAAAATCTCTTTCTTGTCTTTATAAATTTTTTCAATAATAAAATACAATCTTTTAGTATCTTGTTTACAAAAATTATATATTTCTTTATCTTTTACTAAAATTCTAATAGGAATGCTTTCATCAATATCTTTAGACTCACTGTATGTGTCTTTGTCTAAAAAATTTCTACCTTCTATATCTCTTAATATAGCTTTAAAGCCCACTTCCTTTATTTTATCAATAGATACTTTGCCTTCTAAAACTTTTTGATAAATCTTTAAATATCTATAAGCTTGACTTTTCGCAACTTCAAAAGATTTTATAAAATCATTAAACCTAGCAAAACCATCATATTTATATAATTCTTTTTGTTTAATTTCATATAATATTTTCATTCTTTGAATTTTATTATTAATATCATCTTTTAGGTTATATTTAAGCTGTTCTTTTAGATTGTTATAATTTATTAATTCTTTGTCTTGATCGGCATTTGAATCTACCTCTTCGTTATAATTTCCAAAACGATTGCTAAATAATTCTTCTTTATCTTTTTTAGCTTTTATTTTCATTTCAGGCTCCCTACTTTACATTCCCCCGGGGGAATATAAAAAAATGTTACAAACTTAAGATATTTTTTAATACATTTTTTGCTTCTTTATAATATTTACTCTTAAAATCTGGTTCTAAACGATTAATTATAAAAACTTTTATGCTATTATAATAATGAACTTTGCCTTTTATATAATTGCTATATCGTTTATATAAAGCATCTTCAACCTCCTTAAGGATATTTCTATTTTTAATAAATTGATTTACAACAATTGAAATATTGTATCTTTTGTTTATAATTTTTTGTATTAGTATTTCTAAACTTTCTATTGACCATGTTTCAGGTTGAACCGGAATGACAATATGATTAGTAACATTTAATGCATTTTTTAAGATAAAACTAAAACTGGGGGGTGTATCAAATAAAATATAATCATAATTGTGACTTAAAATATTTTTATCTAAACAAAAACTTAATAAGTTTTCTTTATTATCTATATTTTCATAATTAAATTCATCAAGAGAAGGATGTGATGGAATTATAGAAATATGATCATTAATTTTGTTTACGCATTGATCAAAATAAGCATTGCCTATTAATAAATTATAAATATTATTTTTATCAAAATTAAAAACATATTTTTTAAAATATGAAGTTAATGCGTTTTGCGAATCCATATCAATAAGCAATACTTTTTTACCTAAATCTTTTAATATGTAGGAAAAAAGTATTGATAATGTGCTTTTTCCGACACCTCCTTTAAGATTTGCTATTGTTATGATATTTGATTTTTTTCTATCCATTTATATATCACTCCTGTATCTTTTAACTTTTTGCTGTAAAACTTGTATACTGTGTTTTCCATTTTCTTTATATGTTCTAAATTAAATTTGTAATATTCGGTATTTTCTTTATCTTTTTTCCTTAATAGTGTTCTAAGAGACTGAACATAGCACTTAATAGAACCCTTGCTAAATTTAAATTCCAAATAATAAAGTTTTTTTATCACATAAGATTTATTGTCTTTTTTTAAAAAGAAAGGCTTTTCTAATTTGTCCCATCCATATTTTATTCCTAGAAATTTATTATCTTCTTTTAAGGGAAAAAGATTGAATAAATAATAATTTTTTTTATTGTTAAGTTTCTGAAAAATTAAACTTAATTTATGGTCTTTATTGGTAATTCTAAATTTTATTAAATGTTTAAAAAGTTTTGTATAATATATTTTTTTATTATCAATTTCTTCAATTCTAAAAAAAGCAGTTTTCTCTTTCTCTTCCTTATTTATATTTTTATTATATTCTATTTCTTTTTTATTTATTATTTCCTTTTTTCTTGATTTTAGTTTTTCTAGTAAATTACTCAAATTTAAGCTCCTTTTTTAAAATTCTATTTAAAATGTTACTTGCTATATGCTTTGCATTTCCACTGAAATTAGTTTTTTTATTATTTATCTTCCATTTAGAACTGTATGAATCTTTAAATTCCCCTACAAGCAAATAGAAATCTGTTTTATAGGGAGCATATTGTCTCATAAAGTGAATTTTGTTTTTATATTCTTTAAGTTTGCTTAAAAAGAAAGATAAAATATCTTCTTTTTTATAATCATATGATAAATAGCTAAAGAAATCTTTGTAATTAAAAAGTGTGTTTTTATAAGTTTTCTCTGGATTTTTAGTATGTTTTATTATGCTTTTTATCTCCTTAGTTATTTCTGTAGGCAATTCCAATTTTTTTTCTAGAACGGGTTTTTTTAATTCTTTTTTATTAGAATTTTTTTTAAAAATAGATTTAATAGAATTCTTATTATATATATTATTATAAGGTGTTATATATACAGTGACATTTTCAGTGACATTTTCAGTGACATTTTCAGTGACATTTTCAGTGACATTTTCAGTGACATTTTCAGTGACATTTTCAGTGACATTTTCAGTGACATTTTCAGTGACAAAAGTATCTTTTTCTTTTTTTACTTTCTTATAAAGGGCTGCTTTAGTGCTACTAAAATAAGCATCTATTAATTTATATGCAATAGGGGATACTTTATATATACACAGCTTTCCTTTAAACTTTCCCAGGTTATTTGAGAATGTTAGTATTCTTTTTTCAATTGCTTTTATACGAATTAAAAATCTTAAGTCTTCTCTTAAAGTTCTTATCACAGTTGGTTTATAACTTTCTTTGTTTATATTTGAGTTTAGAACCCTAAGTATGTCTCCTTGATGATGAGGATGGAGTGCTTTTAATTTTTCAGAATTAAAATGAATTCTATGTATTGAAGCAGTATATTTTTCTTCAAAACTTTTATTTAAGTAATTAATTACTGAAATCACCTTTTTTAGTCTAGAGTCTTTTAAAAGTAGTTTATTAGACTTATTAGTGTTAGCTTTATTATGGTCAAGTGAATTTAGTGCCATCTTAGTCTCCTATTTGCCCGTATTAATAAACATTATTATGTATAAAATATTTTAAAATTTCAACCCTTATTTTCAATATTTTTTATTATTTATAGATGCTGTACTTTAAAAAGTACTATCTCCTAATGCTTTTTTATTTTTATTACTATTTATCGTGAAATTCAATGGTCTATAAATAGTTTGAGCTTTGCATTGGATGTTAAGTTTTTTCTTTGTTATAAATAGATTTATTTTGATTCTGAATATACCTTTTAATAACGTTAATAGATGCTCCTTTAGTAGGAATAAGACAATATCTAGGCGACCAAAAATAAGGTTTCCAATAATACTTATTTCAATAAGTAGAATATTTTTTTATAAGCTCCCAAAGATGCTGTTTTTAGATTATTGATGAATTTAGAAGTTTAAATATTAGGAATAAATTCTAGTAGTAAATAAATATGATTTTTATCATAGTTGAATTTATCAATGGTTATTTCCCACAATAAATATATATTAAGTATTATTTGATAAAGATAAGATGAAAGCTCGTTATTTATTCATTTATGACTATATTTAGCAACAATACTAAGTGATAATTAATATTAATAGAATATACTCAGTGATTATTAAAAATTAGTTTATGTGCCATATGTATTAAGTATAAGATTAAGATATTGCTAAAATAATGAAGTATATTAGTGCTATTAAAGCTTATGAGTATAAAATATATCCTAATACTAATCAAAAGTATTTAGATGTGTAAGATTTTATATAACAAAATGTTAAGTTATAAAATATATTATTATAAAAAATAAGCAAAGTTTTATTACTTATCTAAGTAAATATAAAGAAGAGTTTCCATTTTAAAAAGAAATTAATAGTTCAGCCTTTTATAATTCTCAAATTGATTTAAACTCTCTACACATAATAATTTTTCAGAGAAATTAAAAAAGAAATAGAACATAAGGCAAATTTTTAGAACCAATAATCAAAAAAGCTTAATAAGAATAGAAAGTGGCTATATTAAGTTGCCTAAATTGTATTTGTAAAGCCCTATTTACAGTGGGTATGAAGAGCAATCAGATTATTTAAAATGTAGTAGTAGAAAAAAGATACCGATGATAAATATTATAGTTTAGTGTCAGTTGAGTGCTTAGATATCAAAAATAACAATAAAATTAAATATGATAAAAAAAGGGATAGTTGGCATTGAGTGGGCATGGACTACTTTAGTAAGTAGTGAATGTTAGAGAACTAATCATCCTAAATATTTACTAAAAATGAAAATAAACTTAAGAAATGCCAAAGAAAGTTGGAAAAAAACAAAAAGGTTATATTAATAGAACTAAATCTAAATTAAGAGCTTTTAAGCTACATAATAAAATTTCAAATCAAAGAAAAGACTTTTCACATAGGTTGTCTTACTATTTTATATCTAATTATAAAAATACAATAATAAAAAACTTATCAGTTAAAGGTATGCAAAAAGGAATTTTTGGGAAAAGTATTAATAATTTAGGATGGCATGAGTTTGTAAGAAAATTATCATATAAATTAGAACGGCATGGATTTTGTTTTCATAAAGTAGATAGATATTTTCCATCAATCAAATTATGATGTAATAATTGTTGTATTAAAAATATAACTCTAAAATTAAGGGATACTAGGTGGACTTTTAACAGTCATGGTGCCATGTATTATGGAAATATAAATATGGCTCTAAATCGTTAAGGTCTATTGCTGTAAATAAATAAAAATCAAGGCAGGAACTGCCTAAAGTAAAGCTTGTGGGACCATGCTTCTAGTGGATGCCCGTTTCTTGTAGAGCCTAAAAAGCTATCATGGGATGAAACAAGAAGCTATTTCTATAATCCTTGATTAGAAATAGTAGTTCACATATGCTTTTTATGATATCTATAGAAACTCCTTCAGTAGAAATAAGGTAATAATTTTTAGACCAAAAATAAGATTTTCAATATTATTTACTAAAGTAGATAATATGTTTTTTATATAAATCCCGAATATACTGTTTTTTAATTTCCACTAAATTAAAAGGGTATTAAGAGTCTATATTGATAATATGACTTGTTGTAGTGTTTCTACTTCTGTAGTTTGTTCTTTGAATTGATTATGAAGTGTGTTTACATGAGATT
>NZ_JACHFA010000010.1 GCF_014201705.1 Borreliella spielmanii
GGTGCAGCGTCGATTAAAAAGAATAAGTTACAATACTCAAGCCCGGTACATGCTAGCTGCATTTGTGCCTGCACATAGTATTTGAAAAAATACTTGCTACTTAAGAAATTCCCATTTCTATTGTACTCTTCAATAGCGCTACTCATATAAGTAGAGTCACTACTCTTAATCTCTAAAAGCTCTAAATCGTTATAAATATTCATAAACCATCCATCAATTGTTGCACCTACTAAAGACTTAGAAATTCCTATCTTCTTAAAATAATTATATTTATCAACACCGTTAGCATATTTGTTTTTATACAAAACAACAATCTCGTCACCTTTTGCTTTAACAAATTCTCTAAATCCTAAATTTTCTAATTCTTTGCCTTTTAGCATATATAAATTCTCTTCAAAAGGCATACTCATACCAAAATATTTAAGCACTCTATTTATCATTAAGTCTTTAAGACTCGCACCACCAATTACAATAGTTCCTACTTCACTAGCACCATATTTGTCGAGTTTATTTCTTTGTAAACTAAAATCAATATTACGATTAAATCTAAAACACTCTTGACTACTTATTCCTGGCAATTTTTTTCCTATCTTGCTTATTTTGCTTTTTTCTTTAGCGGGAAGAGATTTTTCCTCAAATACTTCACAACCAGTAAAACTTTGTTGCTTAATATGCATCATTTTGATGTCTCCATTTTGTATATCTTGGTTTTTTTCTGAAACATTGTTCATAATGTACTCCTTTATTTGTTTTATAAAAATAAATATATAGCAAAAACTATTTTTGCCAACTTTTTTACAAAAAATTTTTACAAAAAAATAGAGCTTAACTAAACTCTTTTAAAAGAAATTAGTTAAACCCCACTAAATTGGATTTATTTAAGAATAATGCTTTTTTTATTTATACATATATATGTATACTACAGAAATAAATTTTGTCAACTTATTTATAATAATTTTTGTAAAAATAAGTAGGAGCTTAACGAAGTTCTCTTATTAAAGAACTTTACTAAGCTCCCACCATAATGTAACCTTTGTCTACAAATACAACACGAAGACGCATTATGCAATATTTACTATACTTCAAAAACTATTTTTGTCAAGTTTATTGTAAGAATTTTTACAAAAAAATACTTTATTAAATTCTCTTGTTAAAGAACCTAATAAAGTGGGGGTACTTAACTGAACTTATTTTAATAAAAATAATTCAACAAATTAAATATAATTTAATTTAGGATTAAAATTAATTTGTCTTTTTACAAAAAATTAACTTATTTAAACTTTTTAACAAAAAGAATTTAAATAAGTTCTAATTTGGAATAGAGCAAAAATAAAATGTTTCTTTTTAAGAATTTAAATTAAAATTATAGTATCTCTGTTTAAAAAATAAGCTATATGTCACCTTGATATTTTAAAAATTTTAATCATTCTCAATTAAAAAAATACTTATTAAATATAGAGTAAATGATTGGAGCAAGTGTTATTCCCGTTATTAGCATTACTTGTATTGTTCTATTACTTGCATTGAGTTCATTTTTTAAACTGGATATATCCTTTTGCAAGGTCTTTTCTACACTATCTATTTTAGTATTTACGCTATCTATTTTCGCATTAAGTTCGTTTTTTACACTATCTATTTTCGAATCTAAGCTAGATATATCTTTTTGAAAGTTCTTTTCCACATTGATTATTTGTTGCTCTAAAGAATTCATTCTCTCTTTTAAAACTTCAAAGTTGTAATTATCGTTATGAAAAAACACAAAATCTATTGCCTCCTCACTAAACCCTATGTTTAAAAACTCATTTTTTATACTTTCTATGTTATATGTTCTATAACCTAAATTGTTCATAAACTATCCTTTTAACATTTTATATTCTTTCATAATTTTTTTAATTATTTCTTTTTCATCACTAAACAATTTATCTAATAAAAATCCTGTAAATTTAGCATTACTTTTATAAAAATCGTAACTTTCTTGCTTTTTAAGTTGAAATCTTAACGGTTTTATTGGGTTTTGTTTAGATTTTTTAACAATATTGCTACTTTCTAACTGCTTAATTGTTTTTTCAATGCCATTACTAGCAATAAAATCATAGTCAATAATACCTTTTTCTACCCCTGATACTATTTTTATATACTTATATGCTTGAGATTTAGCTATTTTAAAGCCCGCTAAAAAACTATAAAAATTTTTATATCCATCCAAGATATACAATTTTTTTTGATTAATTGTATTTAATATCTTTGCTGTTTCTATTTTATTATAAATGTCATCTGTTGTTAGGGTTTTTAATTTATCTTTTAATCTTAAATATTCCTCTTTATGAATCTCTTCTAATGACTCCATTTTAGAAATATTTTCCTTTATCTCCACTCTTTTGGTTATTATCATTTTATTTTTAATACTCATTAAACCTCCTTATTTGTCCATTACTGGATAAATTTTATTTGTTATTTTATTTTTAACATTTTATTCAAAGATTTTTTATATTCTTGATAATAATCTGTTTTTGAGGAAAATTCTTTTCTATAAAACAGCGCTTTTTTAATGTCGTCTCTTTTAGGAATAACTCCTATTAGATATTCTTTATATCTATTTTCTAGGTTAAATATTATTTCCTTGTCAATGTTTTGTCTTTCTAAAGCCCCTGTAACTAAAAAGTTAGGTGTAATATCATTTCTATAAACTTTATTTATTGCATCTAGTATTAAATCTATACTTTCAACTGCCCATAAATCAGAATTAATAGGTATTATTAAATAATTAGTAATTACTAAAGCATTGTTTAAAAGATGTCCTAGGCTAGGGTTTGTGTCAATTATTATATAATCGTATTTAGATTTAATAGCTAAAAGTCTTTTTTCTAATAGATTATCTTGTAATGGTATACTTTCGGAATTAAAAACAGATAATTCTAGTGAACTAGGAATTATGTCTAAGCAATTAGACATTGTAAAAATGCAATTTTCTATATATTTTCTTTGTTTAAAGACTTCATAAAGATTGTAATTTTCAACATCCACATTTTGTTCTTTTAATTTAAATAAGAAATAACTAGTTATACTGGCTTGTGGATCACTATCAATTACCAACACTTTATATTTTTCTTTAGCTAATATAGTGCTATATAATAGCACACTTGTACTTTTGCCAACGCCGCCCTTAATTGACGCAATTGTTATTACTTTAGGTTTTTTAGTATCCATTTCGTTAACGGTCCTTGTTCTGGGTATTTTTTCCCATAAAATTCATATATTTGTTTTTCTAAATCTGTAAACATACTAAATAATATTTTATTGTAGTGGTTATTCATCCGTTGTTTATCTAGCAAGCGGTATAATCCCTTAAAGTAGAAAAAAACACTTCCTGCTTTAAATCTAACTTCCATATAATATGCTCTTGCAAATCCATAAGATTTTCTATTCCCATTTAATTGATACTTTACAATAGCCTTTTTTATAGGTTTTCTAAACCCGTAAAAAATTCCAATAAATTTGTTCCCTTCTTTAATAGGGTATAAATGTGTTTCTTCAACAATTCTTTCTCCATTAAATAATGCCCTTAATGACACTCGAAATTCATGTTTTTTCTCATAAACTCCAAATTTATAAACGTCCATCATTATTTTGGTATGGTACATGGCTTTACCATTTTCTTTTTCGATCAAAATAAATCTTTCTTTATTTTGGCATTCTACTTTACATTTTCCTTTTTTAATAGTTTCTGGCGCACTTTCCATGTTTAATCCTTATACAACTTCTTTTAACATTAAAGAATTATTTTCATTTTTTATCAGCTCTAATAATTCATAGTAATACGTATCAAATACTTTATTATATTCTAATTTCTTTTTGCTATTCAAATATGTTCTTATAATTGGCTTTAAAAGTTCAATATTTGCCTTTTCTTTCAGTTTATCAATAAGAATATTGAAAATATATGTCTTTATATTTTTATAATCTTTTTGTAGGTTTTCTTTTTTCAATTCAATTAATTTTTCCAATTTACGTTTTATTGCATTTAAATCGCTATATTTCTGATGTTCAATAATAAAATGGGGTTTATTTTTGTAAATTTCATATACTTTTTGGATATTTGTTTTCAATTGTTCTAAATTGTACCCTTTTTCTTCTAATTCTTTTTGAATATTTTCTAGAATTTCTTTTAATTTATTTTGCTTGTCTTTATAGCAAGATTTATTAAAAGAAATATGTTTATTTTTTGTTAAACTGTTTTCATATCTTTTGACGGTTTTAAATATTTCAATTGCCAAATTTGTACTAACATCTAATTTTAATAAATCCAAAAGAGTTTTTTTATTGGAAAAGTTACATTTATTGAAATACTTTATTTTTTTGTATTCTTCTATTTTATTAGAATTTCTTTCTTCTTTTATATTATTTTTATTACATAAACACTCCTCCGACTCTACATTACCCTTTTTTGGAGATTTGTCTTTAAGGTAGTTATTCACTCTAGATTTAAATCTAGAGTGAATTTTTTCTTGAAAGTATTGGTTGATTTTAAAGTGGCATACATTTTTTTCATAATTAAGATGATAGTAAATTTCAGTGCCAAAATTTACACCCAAATGTTTGTAGTAGTTGGTTGTTACTTTAAATTCTCTTTCTAATTTGTAAAGATATTTTTGCAGTGTTCTTAATGTAGTAGGAGCTTGACCATTTCTTTTTAGATTTTCATTAAAGTAATAGAGTATGGTTTTTTGTGTATATTTCTTATGTTTAGTGTTTATGTAGGCTAGTGTTGAGATAAGAACTATTAATTTACGTTGTAATTTGTTGTGGCAATTTGGATATTTTTTATTGGTCGAAACATTGTTCATGTTTTCTCCTTTATTTGTTTAATATTAATGATAATTAATATAATGCAAAATTTTGATTTAAAAGTAAATAGTTTTCAAAAAAATATTATATTTAATTATTAATCACATTAATTAAATATAATATTTGTAATTTAGTGAAAAGATTGATTTTAATCATAAGTTAGACTATACTGCAAATAGCGTAGGAATACATTGTCATATGTTTAACCTACCTTTATTTGTTAATTTGCAAAAAAATAATTGAAAGAGCTTAGCTTAGTTCTTTTATAAAGAGAATCTAGCTAAGCTCTATTTTTTTGTAAAAATTTTTGTAAAAAAGTTGGCAAAAATAGTTTTTGCTATATATTTATTTTTATAAAACAAATAAAGGAGTACATTATGAACAATGTTTCAGAAAAAAACCAAGATATACAAAATGATATTCAAGCAAAAATAAGTTTCAAAAGAGATATGCAAACTCTAATTTTGAATTTACCAGGTATTGATAAAAGTCTTCAGGGACATAAGTATAAGTATCAGGATTTCAATGACATAGTTAGAGTAATAAAAAATGTTATTAAGGAACATAAATTGGATCTTATGTTTACGCAAGATCCAATTTCTAAATATGTAGATGGTCAAAAGGAACATGTTATTAGGACCACATTCTACAGTACAATTAGTGGGTATGAAGAGTCTTTTGATACACCAATGCTTACAGAAAATTTACAATGGGACAGTGAAACTGGGTCTAAAGTTGTAAGTACAGCGCATCAAATGTTTGGCTCATCTATTACTTATGTCAAAAGGTACGCTTTAGTGGGACATCTTAACATAGAAAGTGAAGTGGATACTGATGCAGCGCCTAATTACGATAATTATGAAAACAGAAATTCTACACCTAACAAGCAAGTTAATATCAATCAAGAACAAGAACAAAAAAAGGAACAAAAAAAAGAGATTGATCAAAATCAGAAAAAAGAAATAAAGCAAGAACAGAAAAAGGATAGGCTTTATTATTACAGTATCTTTAAAGAAGCGTTGTCTAACATAAAAAATTGGGTAAATAGCCCTACAGAAAAAGATAATATTGTCTCAATTATTCAAAAAATACGCTTTATTCAGAATATAGACCCTAATAATGTTGATGATATCAAGAAAATTGAGGCTGATCTAATCGCGTATTTGGAGAAAAATAGTGATTTTAAGAGTATAAACTATTGGGCAGAGATTATAAAAGACTATTTCAAGAAAAATAATAGATTAAAGGATTTACAAGATTTTGAAAAGTTTATGTCGTTTAAGAGGACCGCTTATGGCCCTAGCCCACTATTATTCTTTAGTGTCTTAAAAGAAGAAAAACAATTTGATTATATATTTGCAGCGTAGCAATATGTTTAAAGCCCCCAAATAAGGGGGCTAGTATATTAATTGCCGTCACTACCACACGTACTATCTGCACTAGTTTTAAAATTATCTATACCACCACTAAGAGCACCTTTAACTACTTGTTTAAAAGTATTTTTCTGGTCATTTGCATTACCCCCAGTACATTTATCAAGTTCACTTTTTATATGATCAAGTGCTTCTTTTATTTTGTCTTCATCATATCCCAAAAATTTATCAAATTCTCCAGCATCACCTAGTGCGTCTTTTAACCAATCAAGTTGTGTTTTCTGATCATCAGATAGCTTTTCTCTAAGAAGTTCTTCTTTAGATTTTGGCTTTTCTTCTTTTAACTCTTCTTTACTTAAATCACGTTTTTTTCTAATTTTTGTTGTTTGTTGGGTATTGGTATCATCAGCATTACAGCCATTTAGCATAATTAAAAAT
>NZ_JACHFA010000011.1 GCF_014201705.1 Borreliella spielmanii
TTTTTACAAAAAAATAACTTATTTAAATTCTTTTTGTTAAAAAGTTTAAATAAGTTCTATTTTAGAATAGATCAAAAATAAAATGTTTCTTTTTAGTAATACCCATTAGCATTATAATATAATGCTTAAAAAGCATTATGTGTTATTCATTATTTAATGAATTGTAAATATTTCATAAATAAAGCATTTAATATTGGGCCTAGAATTGCGGCTGTTAATATCATAAAATGGATTAGTCTGTTCCCAGTATTAAGATCTTTACGTAAATCCTTTACTTCATTTTCAATCTTATTAGTAAGTTCACTTTTAACATTGTCTATCTTAGTATTTAAATTAGATATATCTTTTTGCAAATTTTTCTCTACATTATCTATTTTAGCATCTAAATTAAATATATCCTTTTGCAAACTCTTTTCTACGGCATCTATTTTAGTATTTAAACTTTTTTCTGCGGCATCTATTTTAGCATTTAAACTCTTTTCTACGGCATCTATTTTAGTATTTAAACTTTTTTCTACATTATCTATTTTAGTATTAAGTTCGTTTTTTACACCATCTATCTTAATCTCTAAATTGGATATATATTTTCGCAAAGTTTTTTCTACATCGATTATTTTCTCTTTTAAATATTCGAAGTTGTAATTATCGTTATGAAGAAAAACAAAATCTATTGCCTCCTCACTAAATCCTATGTTTAAAAATTCATTTTTTATACTTTCTATGTTATATGCCCTATAAGATAAATTATTCATAAACTATCCTTTTAATGCTTTATATTTTTTAAAAAGTTTATTAAGAAAGTCCTTTTGATTTTCAAAAATCTCATCCATCATAAAACTTGTAAATTTGGCATGTTTTTTATAAAAATCATAACTTTCTTGTTTTTTAAGCTGAAATCTTAGCGGTTTTATCCAATTTTGTTTGGATTTTTTTATTGTTATACTTTCTTTATTTCTTAGTACAAAAAGAGTTTGTCTAAATCCATTTTGCACTAAAAATTCTTCCTCTATTATTCCCTCTTCTATAGCATTAGCAATTCTTAAATAATCATAAGCTTGGGTTTTTGCCAATTTATAGTCTTTTGTAAACTCTTCAAAACTTTTATATCCATCTAGTTTGTAATATTCATTATCTTTAATCTCTTTTAAAATTTTCATTGTCTCTAATCTAGAACAAATTTCAGATTTAACATTAATTGTTAATTGAGATTTTAACGATTTATACCTAACTATAACATCGTTATCGGCAGATAAATTTCTTTTATTTAATTGTATATTCATATATAAATCACCTCATATTTTTTTCCGGCACCGGAATTATTTTCTATAAAAAACACCTTTTTATATCCGCCATCCAAAAGATGGCGTAACTTGCATCTTATTTAAAAAACATTCAAGAATTTTTTTATACTCACAAACATAGTCTTTATTTAAATCAAATTTATCATTTTCTGCTATTCTCCTATTTAAATCTTCTCTTTCAGATATAATCCCTAAATAATCCTCTCTTAATTGTAAAATGTCTAGTAGTTGTTTATGAGTATTGTTTTTTTTAAATCGTGTTACCAATATAAAAATTGGCGAATTTGTTCCTATTTTTTTTGAATAAAACTCTAAAAGATCCAAACTTTCAACTGCCCATTTTTCAGCAGTTATCGGTACTAAAATATATTGACTACTTACTAAAGCGTTTGTCAAAGTGAAGTCTAAACTTGGTGGAGTATCTATTATTATATAATCATAATTGTCTTGTATAGATTCTAACTTCTTTTTTAATCTTAATTCCTTAAATGGAATTGATTCTTGATTAAATTTATGTAAACTTAAATAACTGGGTATTAAATCTAAGTTATTATCAATATTTATAATAACATTTTTTATTTCTAAAGCACCTTCTCTTAATATTTCATATATATTGGAATTTTCCAAATTGACATTTTTGTTTTGTATGTTGCTGAAATAAAAGCTGGTTATTGATGCTTGAGTATCTATATCTATTAAAAGAATTTTTTTTGACTTTGATAACAGAGTGGCAAGAATTATTGACGTTGTGCTTTTACCTACACCACCTTTAAGACTGGCAATTGTTATTATTTTAGGTTTTTTAGTATCCATTTCGTTAACGGTCCTTGTTCTGGGTATTTTTTCCCATAAAATTCATATATTTGTTTTTCTAAATCTGTAAACATACTAAATAATATTTTATTGTAGTGGTTATTCATTCGCTGTTTATCTAGCAAACGGTATAATCCCTTAAAGTAGAAAAAAACACTACCTGCTTTAAATCTAACTTCCATATAATATGCTCTTGCAAATCCATAAGATTTTCTATTCCCATTTAATTGATACTTTACAATAGCCTTTTTTATAGGTTTTCTAAACCCGTAAAAAATTCCTATAAATTTGTCCCCTTCTTTAATAGGGTATAAATGTGTTTCTTCAACAATTCTTTCTCCATTAAACAATGCCCTTAATGACACTCTAAATTCATGTTTTTTCTTATAAACTCCAAATTTATAAACGTCCATCATTATTTTTGTGTGGTACATGGCTTTGCCATTTTCTTTTTCGATCAAAATAAATCTTTCTTTATTTTGGCATTCTACTTTACATTTTCCTTTTTTGATAGTTTCTGGTGCACTTTCCATGTTCAATCCTTATATAACTTCTTTTAACATTCAAGAATTATTTTCATTTTTTATCAGCTCTAATAGTTCATAGTAATACGTATCGAATACTTTATTATATTCTAATTTCTTTTTGCTATTCAAATAAGTTTTTAGAATTGGCTTTAGAAATTCAATATTTGTCTTTTCTTTCAGTTTATCAATAAGAATATTGAAAATATATGTTTTTATATTTTGATAATCTTTTTGTGGGTTTTCTTTTTTTAATTCAATTAATTTTTCTAATTTACGTTTTATTGCGCTTAAATCGTTATATTTCTGATGTTCAATAATAAAATGGGGTTTATTTTTGTAAATTTCATATACTTTTTGGATATTTGTTTTCAATTGTTCTGAATTGTACCCTTTTTCTTCTAATTCTTTTTGAATATTTTCTAGAATTTCTTTTAATTTATTTTGCTTGTCTTTATAGCAAGATTTATTAAAAGAAATATGTTTACTTTTTGTTAAACTGTTTTCATATCTTTTGACAGTTTTAAATATTTCAATTGCCAAATTTGTACTAACATCTAATTTTAATAAATCCAAAAGAGTTTCTTTATTAGAAAAGTTACATTTATTGAAATACTTTATTTTTTTGTATTCTTCTATTTTATTAGAATTTCTTTCTTCTTTTATATTATTTTTATTACATAAACACTCCACCAACTCTACATTACCCTTTTTTGGAGATTTGTCTTTAAGGTAGTTATTCACTCTAGATTTAAATCTAGAGTGAATTTTTTCTTGAAAGTATTGGTTGATTTTAAAGTGGCATACATTTTTTTCATAATTAAGGTGATAGTAAATTTCCGTGCCAAAATTTACACCCAAATGTTTGTAGTAGTTGGTTGTTACTTTAAATTCTCTTTCTAATTTGTAAAGATATTTTTGCAGTGTTCTTAATGTAGTAGGAGCTTGACCATTTCTTTTTAGATTTTCATTAAAGTAATAGAGTATGGTTTTTTGTGTATATTTCTTATATTTAGTGTTTATGTAGGCTAGTGTTGAGACAAGAACTATTAATTTACGTTGTAATTTGTTGTGGCACTTTGGACTTTTTGTGTAATTTGATAAATGCTCCATTGTATTAGGCTCCTTATTATGTTTAATAATAATTATTAATATAATAATGCAAAATTTCGAATTAAAAGTAAATACTTTTCTAAAAAAAATATTAAATTATAATTATTAATTTGATTAATTAAATACACTTTTTGTAATTTAGTAAAAGATAAATTGATTTTAATTTTAAAATGGGCTAGACTACAAGTATCGTAGTTATTTGAACGTGTTTCAGTTTGACTACCTTATTATGTTAATTTGCAAAAAAATAATTGAAAGAGCTTAGCTTAGTTCTTTTATAAAGAGAATCTAGCTAAGCTCTATTTTTTTGTAAAAAATTTTTATAAAAAAGTTGGCAAAAATAGTTTTTGCTATATAATTATTTATAAACATAATAAGGAGTACATTATGAACAATGTTTCAGAAAAAACCCAAGATATACAAAATGATATTCAAGCAGAAATTAAATTCTTAAACGATATGGATACCTTAAGAATGAATTTGCCACGTATCGACAAAAGTCTTGATGGATATAATAATTTTTATAAGTATCAGGATTTTAATGAAATATTAGAAGAAATTTAAAATGTTATTAAAAAGCATAATTTAAAGCTTGGTTTTTATCAAAAACTAACTTGGTCAGTTATGGATGGCTTTAAGGAACATGTTATTAGAACTACTTTTTACAGTAAAAGTACTGGGTACAGAGAATCATTTGATACGCCAATTCATACAGATAAATTACAATGCAATAGTGTAAATTCATTTCCACAACAGGTCGGATCAGCTATTACTTATTTCAAAAGATACGCTTTAGTTGGGTATCTTAATATAAAAAGTGAAGTTGATAATGATGCAGCACCTAATCGCAATAATTATGAAAACAAAAATTCTATGTCTAACAAGCAAGTTAATATCAAGCAAGAACAAAAAAAGGAACAAAAAAAAGAGATTAGTTACAATCAGAAAAAAGAAATAAAGCAAGAACAAAAAAAGGATAGGCTTTATTATTACAGTATTTTTAAAGAAGCGTTGTCTAACATAAAAAATTGGGTAAATAGCCCTACAGAAAAAGATAATATTGTCTCAATTATTCAAAAAATACGCTTTATTCAGAATATAGACCCTAATAATGTTGATGATATCAAGAAAATTGAGGCTGATCTAATCGCATATTTTGAGAAAAATAGTGATTTTAAGAGTATAAACTATTGGGCAGAGATTATAAAAGACTATTTCAAGAAAAATAATAGATTAAAGGATTTACAAGATTTTGAAAAGTTTATGTCGTTTAAGAGGACCGCTTATGGCCCTAGCCCACTATTATTCTTTAGTGTCTTAAAAGAAGAAAAACAATTTGATCATATATTTGCAGCGTAGCAATATGTTTAAAGCCCCCAAATAAGGGGGCTAAATTATTGATCACATGTAGCATTTGTATTGCTTTTGAAATCATTTATACTGCCACCTTTAAGGGCCCCTTGAACCGTATTTTTAAAAGCGGTTTTTTTATCATCTTTTCCAGCGCATTTATCAAGTTCACTTTTTATATGATCAAGCGCGTCTTTTATTTTATTTTCATCATATTCCAAAAATTTATCAAATTCTCCCGCATCAGTTAAAGCGGTTTTTAACCAATCAAGTTGTGTTTTTTGATCATCAGATAGCTTTTCTTTAAGAAGTTCTTCTTTAGATTTTGGTTTTTCTTGTTCGCTTAAATCACGTTTTTTCCTACTTTTTACTTCTTGGGTATTATTTTTATTATTCTTCTTAAAAACAGCATTATTATCGGAATTACAGCCATTTAGCATAATTAAAAATAAACAAAATAATATATTGATAATTTTCATTTTCCTCTCCTTTTTTTTATCTTCAGTACAATACATCAAGTAACAAAAAAGTTTATTCTTGTAAGTATAGATCCTATTTTTAGAAATTTTTATTTGTATTTGAGATAGAAATTTGTATTTTGCAATGTTGTGCTAGCTTTATTTAATTATTATTAAATGAAGGAGTAACTAATGAAAAATAAAAATTTAGTTAAATTATTTTTTATATCATCATTATTATTATTTATAATGGCTTGTAAAGCATTTATGGGAGGAGAAACATATACAGACGAAAAAAAAGAAATAGATTCTTTACTTTCAGAAGTTTCTAAACTTAATGAAAAGGCTGGTGGTGAAAAATTTAAAGAGTATAAAGATATAATAAATCAATTAAAAGAAAAATTCAAAGATATAAGTGATGAGGGGCTTAAAGGGAAATTATTAAAGTTAGAAAATCTCTTCCAAGATAAATTAGCGGCGAAATTAGCAGCTTTAAAAGCAGCTAAACAAGAGATTGGAAGCATTACCGATACTGATACTAGTACTGCAAAAGGTAAGATATGGTCAAAAGCAAAATTGGTTGGAGTAACTGTAAAGTTCAGTGGGAGTAAAACTACTGGTAATGGACAAAAAATGTCTAAAGAAGCTGTAGAACAGATAGATAAAATAATAAAGTTCCTCGAAGAAGGTACTAATTGATTAATAAATATTCATATTAAAAATGTTAAAATCTAGATATTAAATCTAATTTAATCTAATATCTAGATTTTTCTTCTATTGTAAAAGCCAATTTGATTAATATAAAGTATAAGTTCTTGCAAGAATACTTATTTGTAATTTACATTTTTAACTTAGAATATTGATTATAGACTTTTTTTGCTATGGGTTTTGTTTTTTTAATGTACTCTAAAAGCATTTTGATATTATATTTTATTGCAGTTATTGAGTGTTCGTCTTGTAGTGTTGA
>NZ_JACHFA010000012.1 GCF_014201705.1 Borreliella spielmanii
ATAAAAGCTTGTCCAATAGCATGCATACCTGATTTAGGATCAATTTTGAACTTAGAATTTATATAACTATTATTGATATATTCTCTAAACTCATCGCTACCAGCAATTTTAGTTAAATGTTTTCTTACTGGTAAATTAGCCCCCCCTTTTTCATGCATCCTAGCAATATTAGAACGACCCCCAAACCAACCAATTTCTAATTCAATTGTAAAGTCTAGTTCGTCCATATAAATTCCTTTAAAACTAAAGTAAAGTATCCAATTGAAGAGTCAATGCTAAATATTTCAAAGTAAACTAAATCTGAAATTGATATTCGGTCTTTAAGTTCATAGTTAAGGTCTTGATATGTGTAAAGCTTGGAATATCCTTGAATATCAGATATATCGGAGTCGTAAAGCATTGCAAGTTCTTGTGGTTTTATGTCGATAATAACCCCAATAAATTCAGTATATCGACTCTTATCAAATATTCTTTGATACGAATCATCATTATCAAGTATAAAACCTTAAAGTTTCAGGATCCTTAAAGACATTAATCATACGTGCAGACATATCCGCTAGTCTTTTTCTAACACCACTCACTAGACAACCCCCACACAAGATGGTGTTGAGGTTTCTCTTTTTAGCTTTTCTAAAAATGCATCAAGTTGTGTACAAAAGTTCTTATTAGATCCACAATTTTCCCCGCCGCTCTCTTCGCCTCCACTACCGCTAGGATAATAATCAATTTCAAGCTCATTGAACTTCTCTTTTTTGATCCTTTCAAATTCAAATTCACGAACAACCCCTTGCTTTCTTAATTGACAACCCATGTGATAGAAAGTAAGTAAAAATATTTGTTCGTATGTAAGTGAACTAGCATCAATACCGCGTGTTACTAAAATAGCCTGCAGTAAAGACAAATAAAGTACGAAATCTTGTCTACTTAATGCAAGTTTATCTATTCCTAGTAGCAATAACACTTCAGAATGAAGTTTTGTTATTAAAAGTTCTTCTTCATTCTGAACTTGTGTTTGCAAGTTTTTTTGTTCACTCATTTAATTTACTTTATGTTTTTAACATTGTTTAATGTTCACTTGCAAAATAGTCTTCTTAGTAGCAAGTAGCCCACCTAAAACAAAATCGATGTATGAATGAGCAATATTAGTAGTTGAGTCTTTATCAACTTGTTCATTAGGAATAGGCAACATATACTTACTAGGTTTAAATTTAATAAGTGCCGGGTTTAATGGGTAAATAAGTATTTGATGTTTTAGCAAGTTTGAAGTTTCAATATAAACATCTTCTCTATTATTTATAGCCTTAATAGTTCGAATTAAAACATCTTCCCATTTTTCACAACTCATTGCTACACCTTGTGCTGCTGTATATGATTTTACCAATTTCAATGATGTTGCAGGATCAATTATTACCATCATGGGTGTAGAAAATTCGTTTCCTAGCTCCAGATTTAAAAGTCCCGCTTCAATTTTTTCAAATATCTTATCCATCTTATCTTTATTACTAGCTTCAACCTCTTCTTTTACTTGATCAGGCATATTAAGTAGTCCATACATATTAGGAAGTAGACGTTTTTGATTTTTTCCATTTTTTTGAATTAAAACAGCACCTGTTAGCACAAAGTGATTAATAAGCTTAATAATTTCACTACTCTTAAGCATATAAGCTTGAGCAAAAGGAAGTGGATTATTGTTAATATCGCCAATGTATGAGTCTGAATTATAAAATTCTTCAGCCGGTTGTTTTAAATGCCCAAATTTGTACTGTAGCTTTAAGTAATTAATTCTTACCATTTGAGAACTAAATCCAATAGTTGAGATAGTATTAATCGCATTGGCAATAGTTGTAGGGTTGGCATTTAGAAACTTGTCCCATTGCATAATTTTCTGGGGATCCATTTTTAGATCAATATCTTCAATCTGATCAGGTAAAAACCATTTATACATAATAGGATCCTTAACTTCTCCTATGAGATTAGCTACAGCTTTTGCATAGTAGTTTTCGTCAAATAATTCCATATTCAATCCTCCTAAATATCATTAATTTTGACCTATAGCTTTATTTCCAAATACTGCTACTTTTACCAAATAAACATCGTTGCTAATTTGGGCTGCATCAGAAAGCGCTATTGCATTAATAGTTGCCTTATTTGCTCCAGTAACCTTTTCAAGAGCGCCATCTTTATTGAAAATAAACTTATCTTTTACTTTAACTGAAGAATCTTTTGCTACTAGGTAGCCCTCAAAATTATTGGTAATTGGGATTATGGTAACTGTTTTACTAAACTCGTCTATATCAATACATACTCCATATAAGTCCTTCCCACCTCCAGCCTCAACATGAGGCTCATAGTGAATTTCACCCTCTTTTACCTCGCTAAAACCAAGCTTAACTCCTCGCTTGTAGGGATACCCTTTGACAGGATGGTTTTCTAATTTATCTTTACTGCTGGTTCTAGTGCCTCCAGAAGCAAAAAATTGAACATTTTTGTCTCTAAATTCAACAGAATTACTAAGCACACTACCATCATGCTGCGGATTTTTCATAAACTTTGCAAGTTTATTTCGTTTATCATGACAATCTTTTACTAATTGCGTTGTATCTCCCATTTATCTACCTCCTTTTATCTCCCCACATCTGGAACACCAACATTAGGAGCTACTGTTTTCTCAAGCCCTATATTGCCAAAAATTGTAACTTTTATCAAGTTAATAGAATAATCTTGTTTGGGATATCTAGCTTGATCTCGTTCTTGATCAACGTCTTCGGGCACAAAATTGATTGTAAATGCATCAGATAATGCATAAGCATTAATTACAGTTGGAGGTCCACCACCGACCTTCGTAATAACCCCTTTATCACTAATATCTAATATTTCTCCAGCTTTTATATTCGGATTTCTTGTAACAAGATACCCTTCAAAATTATTCGTAATTGGCAAAACATATGCAGTACAACTAAACTCACATACATCAACACATATGCCATAAAGATCCGTATCAGCTCCAACATCAACATATATAGCATTTTCTTTTGGAACAAGTTTGACCCCGCGCTTGTATGGAAAACTATTGTTTGGATCGTAAAAGTATTCTTCTATTTTGTCTGTAATACTCGAATATGCAAATGAATAAGCATTAACTAGCTCATTTTTAGACTGGAAAGAACCACTTGAACTACTAAAAACTTTATTCTCAATCGAACTCATTGATTTTGCATATTTTTTGAATTTCAAAAGAATATCATCAAGTTCTTTAACTGATCCTAAATAGGGATCTACTTGTACGTCATCAGCTTGTCTTGCTTGACGTCTAGCTCTTGGAGCAGCTACTGGAGAGCCCACTTCTAAACCTAATTGTGGATTATCATCAACTTGCCCTTTACCTTTTACTACCATAATTTAATTACCCTTTTATAGCTCTATTTCCAAAAACACTAGCAAGTACTATAAATAAATCTTCTGTTAGTTTGTGTACTTTTGAAAGTGCTATGGCATTAACGGTTTTTTGAGCACCCGTAGTCTTTTCAAGCTCACCATGTTGATTAAAATGCAACTTATCACCTGGATTTACGTCATTTTGTCCATTTTTCTTAAACGTTAAATATCCCATAAAATTATTTGTAATGGGAATTACAGTTGCTATACCACTAAACTCGTCTATATCAGTGCATACTCCGTATAAATCATCCCCACCTCCAGCCTCAACTTCAAATTCTGATGAACCATCTTCACTAAAACTAAGCTTTACTCCTCGCTTATAGGGATATCCTTTGGCTGGATAATTTTCTATTTTGTCTTTACTGCTAGTCCAAACTCCACCAGAATTTGAATAAATTAGGTTTTTATCTCTAAAATCAACAGAATTACTAAGTAAACCGGCGTCTTGTTGGGGATTTTTCATTAATGCTTTAATTTCAGCAACTTTTTTATCAAATTCTTCTTTAATTTTCGTAATATCACTCATTCTAAACTCCTTTAAGCTATGCTTGTTCTTTTATTTCTTTTTAGATTTTCATAAAATTGTGCACGTTTTTGCTTGTAAGTATTACTTATAGCTTTTACAAACTCTGTAAAATTAATTGGCACAAAATTAGAATCAAGCAAACTTGCTTCTTCTGGACCAGAAACAATATTGCCTTTAATAGGGCTAATAGAAGAACTATTATTAGCATTTTTCCTTAATTTGATATTCACTTTAGCTAAAGAGACAAGTTGCTCTAATATCTCCCCATCGATATGGCTTATGTCTGATACTTTAGCAATAGCTTTAATTTGCTCGGTTGGAACAAACTTGCGAACAAGTTCCCTACGTTGTGCTTGCATAATGTCTTTTAGGGTGTATCCTTTTGCAAGTGTATCAATTTCATTTATTCGATCGGCCTCCAGTAATAATTGCTTTTCAACCCGCTCTCTCTCTTCAACTTCTGCAAGTTCTTTTGTTATTCGCTCATTTATACTTAAATCTCGCGGTGTCTCTTTGGGTTTTGTGTTATTTGCTTGCTCTTTAAGACGAATATACTCTTCAAATTCCCCAACACTTATAACCCTAGTGTCAGATTTAACTTGTTGATCCTCCTTAACTTGAGCCTCAACTACTTCTTTTTCTTGATTTTCAATCACTTCTTAACTCCTTTTCTCAAAATGAGAATAATTTTTCTTTTAAAAAAGCTCGCTCCTCGTTATTAAAACAGCTGTTTTGTATAAGCTCGTTATACTTGCTATAAAGCTCAATTAGTTTTATATCTCTTTCTACCTTTTGATCTTCACTTAACATAACTAGCGAATTAAACCTCATATCAAGACCAAAATACTTACCAAGCTTTAAGTTACAAGAATTCTCAACTTGTTCTTGCACGCCTTTTAGAAAATCATAATAATTGCTCCTATCACCTTTACCATCATTTCCAAGTCCTTTAGCCTGTTCATTAAAACTTCTAGTTAAAGGCTCTTTGGTATCAGCACCAATTTTTGCTTTTATTAATGCTAAAGCCTCTTTTAAATAACTAAGATCGTACTTAATAACCTCTAAGCTGGCACTAGGAGTCGCTGTATAAAACATTCCCTCATTATTTAAGTTATTTTTAAGCCTCGCTAGCTCATGTGCCAATGAGTCATTAAGACTTCTTAAATTAGAAATATCTTTATTATGATTATTTGAATTTTGTTTTCTCAAAAAGGACGATAAAATACCGCCCCCTTTATCACTACTGCTTTGAGTAAGTGCGCTTAAAGAAGTTGTTGCACTAGAGAGTGCATCTTGTAATTGAACTAAAGATTCGTCTTTATAAAATAAAAAATTGTGGTTTTCAATACGTTTTTCTATTTCAACGTATATTTTTTCAAATAAATAAATATCTAACAAAAAACTTTCGGTATAGCATGGAACATATCTTTTTAAGATATAATCAAAGTTTTCATATATTATGAGTCGATTTTTATGTATTTTAACACTGTCAAAAGAATTGCCCTTATTATTGGATTTTACTTTATAAGTTATATGATCAAAATCAACCCCCAAATCCCTTACAGATTCATAATCAAGGTACTTAAATCCAATAGGTAGCTCTTTATTAACTGGCTCTTCAAGATCTAGTA
>NZ_JACHFA010000013.1 GCF_014201705.1 Borreliella spielmanii
TTTTCCTGTTTAATTTGCAGCTAAATATCTATACTAAATAATAATAATATTTATTATTATTATTTAGTATAGATATTTAGCTGCAAATTAAACAGGAAAACTTACAAAGTGAACAAAATTACTTACAAATTAAACAAAATTACTAAAACTTTTTTCAAAAAGATTAGATATTAACCCATTTGTAAGCAAAAAAGAAAACAACCCTAATGTAAAAGGGTTGTGTTCTTGTCCTACGAAAAAAATTTTTCCCGAAAACTACACCATTGCACTTGATGTATGGACATAATATAATAAATAACGGTATTAGTAATTATACGCCTGAATTTCGGTTTTCACACCACACTAGAAAATTTTCTAAATTTTAGATTTTATCAAAAAAGAGAACAACCCTGATGTAAAAGGGTTGTTCTAATACCAAAACAATAGGATATTTTATGGATTTTCAAACAAATTTAGAAAATTAATGTTGGCTAAACGCCGTATTATTTTCAATATACATCACACTACATTATATTATATGGCAATATTTTTTTTTAGTAAAAAGTTGGAATAGAAATATAATTACATATTATAAAGCGTAAAAAAGGAAAAAGTTATGACTTGTAAAGATTGTATCAAAGACTGTATCAAAAAATTCGAAATAATCAATAATACATTGGCAGCACGTATGAAAAATAAACAAAACGGGGGTACTTGCGTACGATGCAATAAGCTACCAACCAAAGACAACTTCCAAACAACAACAAAACCAAAAACACATTGGCCATACAGTGATTATCAAAACCAAAAGTAAAAGTATTGCCTGCAAAAAGTAATTAGCGTAATGATAGAATAGATCAAGCCGTTATTTAACTACAGTGAGCTACGGCGTTTTGATTTAATGCGTTAAAAAATACCAAATATTTAAAATGATTTAGAAAACTAAATATACAACTGCAAAGCCCACAATAATTAAAATTGTTAATAAAATACCAATATTTTATCTTGGTTGAAAAACTCGGCTGTAGTGTGGATTTGACGCATTTTGGGACTTGACATTTAAAAGCAGAAAAGGCATTCTTATTTCATGCACTACTACAAAACAGAACGCCATTATGCTACATATCATTTTACAGATACAAGACTAAAACAAGATACAGAAAATGTCAACAATCCAAAAAAATTCATTTTCAAAAAACTTCATTTTCAAATTCTTGGACAAAATTCAAAAAAAACTGAAATATATCTCAGCAAGATTTTTTCTTGCCTAAAAGGCCTTTCCAAGGCCCTAGAAATATACCAAAACACAATAGTTAGTCTTGAGTACTACCCCAAGTATTTGGGGCCTGCAAATCGCTTACAAGATACAATGGGAGGATACATGAAAATAATTGAAAAAACAAACAAAAAAGGCTACCCTATTGTCATGGTAAAAGCTAATTTAGACAAACAGGAGGCCTAATTTTATGACTTTAATAATCAATCATAGACTAAAACAAGATACAGAAAATGTCAACAATCCAAAAAAATTCATTTTCAAAAAACTTCATTTTCAAATTCTTGGGGAAAATTCAAAAAAAACCGACCCAAATTTGAAAGAAATTTCCGATTTACGGCTCAGTTCACACATTGGTAGAAAAGAAATTGAATACCAAAGACTGCTAAAAGTGTCGTGGCTTTTAGAAAAAAAATACCAAAAATACCTAAAATCCCAAAAACTTGAGAAATATCAAATTAAGGACATAATAAAGGTCGTAAATTCAATGCTAGCAAAAAATAATTACAAAACTATAGCCAAAAGCACTATGCATAAGGATCTACAAAAACTTGTAAAAATGAATTTAGTAGTTTCATTTTCTAAAAGTTTTGGTAAAAATAATGGCGGCTTTGCCCTTTATAAGCCAAATGCTGATATCTGGCAACATAGAGTAGAAATTATAAGGGCTTATTTTGAAAATGAAATTAGGGAATACACGCAAGACAAAAGAATAGTCACTACCTTCAAAAAAGAGATCGATGAACTTACTGCACCAAACTCAATCCCATCAAATGGGGCGCCATCAAATGGAGCGCTTATATATAAATATATAAAAGATAATAATAAGATTAAGAATTCTATAGAAAACTTTTCTGAAAAAAATAACAAAAATTTTACAGAAAATAACCAAAAAAAAGAAAAACAAAATTTTATCGAAAAAAATGAAATTGAAAATGAACTGAAAAAAGAGAAAAAAAACAAATTGAAATTTTCTTACAAAGAAAGTTTTGAAGAATATCAAGAAAATAAACTAACAACAAAATACAAAATCCCAGTAACTTTTTTTTCCGCCCTTAAAGGCCATTCAAACACCGTAAACACGTACAAAAACGCACTGATCAACCTTGAGCACTACCTTAACTATTTGGCCGCCGAATACCGCTTAAAAGACATATTAGAATTCTATATGGCCAAGTTCAAACAGAAATACAAAAAGAAAATATGGTACATGAATCCCCATTTTAAGGGTAGTGATTTTTTCTGTTTGGTAGGTGAATTCAAGGACACACATGTTCCTATCTACAAGCAAGAGCAAATTCAAAAACCAACAAGTGAACAAAAGATAGACAAGGGTTATTCTATTTTTAAGGGACAAAAAGCTATTTTTAAGGGACAAAAAGGCTATTTTGATGAAAATGGAGAATTTCACAAAGTTGAGGATTTTGTCAAATTATCAACCCACTTTAAGGAATTTTTAAAAAATGGTTTTAAGAGTGAAGAAAAGGAGTAAAAAGTGAACGAACACTTGAAAATCAAAGATTTTACTGAAAAATACAGTCTTTTCAATAGACATTCAGAAAGTGTTGTAATTAGTGGTTTACTAAACAACACTGCAGGTATTGAAGAAGTTTTGCTACAGTTGCGGACTGAAGACTTCTATTGCGACTTGCATAGGAAAATATTTGCTTGTATTGTGGATTTACATCAAAAAGGTGTTTCGATTGACCCGATTATAGTTTTTGAAGAGCTAGAAAAGAATGATAAGTCTAGAAAAGTTTCAACGGATTTTGATGTTAATGGATACATTGAAACTATCTCAACATACACTATGATCGGGACAATCTTACAAACTCATTGTAGCATTATTAGAGACTGCAGTGTAAGGCGCTCAATTCTTAAATTCATTGACGCAATTGGCCAATCCGTTGTAGATAAATCAACAGATTTAGTCGCGTTGATCGACACTATACAGTCCAAGGCAAATTCACTAGAACGCAACTACAAAAACAAAAATTTTTTGATTGGAAAAGACTTGATCAAAAACTACGAAAATAGAAAGGAAGATAGCCACATACTTAGTGGGTTTAGTGGCGTCGACAATATAATTAATGGTTTTAAAAAAGGCGACTATGTGATAGTTGGTGCAAGGCCTAGTGTTGGTAAGACTACTTTTGCACTCAATATTGCAAGCAATTTGTGCAAACAAGGTGTAAGTGTTGGATTTTTTACACTTGAGGTTGTCAGTGATTTCATAGCAATGACTCTTATATCAATTAATTCGGGCGTCGAGTTCTACAAGATCAATAAAAAGAGTTTGATGGACGAAAATGAGCTTCAAAAGTGTGAAAAAGCATGTTCTAAGATTAAGAATTATTCAATTGTGGTTGACAATACTCCTAATATCCTAATACATGATCTAAAATCTAAAGCTAGAAAAATGAAAAAGGAGTACGGCGTTGAGATTATTTTCATTGACTACATAGGTCTAATTTCTGTCGAGTATAATAATACGCCCCGTTTTGAGCAAGTTTTATTTTTGAGCCGTAATATACGAGCACTTGCAATTGAGCTTGAAATTCCAATAATAGTACTTTCTCAACTGAATAGGGAGGCTCAAGGTAAAGCGCCCAATTTGGCAAATTTGCGTGAGTCGGGGTCTTTAGAACAGGACGCTGATATAGTAATTTTCTTGCATAGGGAAGACGAAGAACAACAAGATAATGACGAAGAAGTGCGTAAAGTAAAGGTTATAGTCGCTAAAAATAGGCATGGAGCGACTGGTAATGCAACTATGGATTTTGTTTCTAGATACACTAAATTTGTGGATTTAGGTGGTGGTTGAGAATAATTTAGAATTACTACCCATAATAATCCTTAATTTTGGTGTAACATGTTTGTATGGGGTAATTGATTTTATAATAGACTAAAAGATTATTGTCTTTTTCTCTGGTGTAAAATCTAGTTATTAAGTTGATTTTTTCTAGTTTGATGGTATTAATTTCAATTTCTGTTGGTGTTTCTTTGTATAGAAGCAATTGTTGAATTAGCTTGTTATATTTTTCAAAAATTGTTTCTGGATAATAGTGACTAAATTGTTTGTTTGTTTGATATATTGTGAATATTATAACTTCTAATTTGGTTAGTAGTCTATTTATAGGACTTATTTTATTTTTCATAGTCGCATTGAAAATTTTTTACTACAATTAATTGATTAAAAAGACTTTAGAAAAAATTCGCTTTTGTAAATCACTAGTATTTTTGTAAATGCCTAATTTTCTTAAGTTGGTGTTAATGTATAATTTTAGATTGTACAAATTTTTGCAGGGTGCATTTCCAGAAAAAAACATTGCGATTAAATTTGCAATAGCATATGTATTTTTGTGTTTACTGTTTCTTAAGATATTTAGATTTTTTTCATCAGGGCTTGCAAGCTTAAACGAGTTAATATATTTGATTTTTTCGCCCAGATTTAGGATACAAGGCTTTTTATGTATTCGTATATTTCCTGGATTTTTGGTATATTTGTTATCCTCGGTTGTTTCTTTAGACTTTACAATCAAAGAATAAGCAATTTTCAGTTGTTTAGTAGTAATTCTAGAATCAAATATTTTTTTTGATACATAATTGATTTTGTCTGTACTAATAGATAGTAGTTCGCTTTTGTTTAGATTTTCAATGCATTTAGAAATTTCACTAGAACAGACTAAAGAATATGTTTTCAACCTAAAGCCGTTGTCCAGTTCATAAGAAAGTATATTGGATTTTGGATTGTGTAAGGTTTTGATATTTGGATTTTTCAAATCAGATAATGGAATTCCAGAAGCCATAATAATTCCAAGTAATTGGTGAGTAGTGCTAGAAGTCTTTATTAGATTTTTACTAATGAGAATGAATTCCTTGGGATTTATTTCGTAAATGGGCTTTTCCCTATTTTTAGAAGTCTTGAATTTTAGAAAAAATTTGCTGAATTTCATATTCATATATTATACTACATTTTTATAAAAATCCAAAACTTAAAGTTCACGATTTTAATACGAAAACCACTAGAAAAATGTATTAATTTACACTACTGATAAAATGATAGTCATTAAATATTCAGATAATGGGATTAAATGTTAAGATAATGGTATTAAATGTTGAGATAGTGGTATTAATCTGTAGGTATGCAAGTATTTATACTAAACAATAATTATAATATTATAATTATTGTTTAGTATAAATACTTGCATACCTACAGATTAAT
>NZ_JACHFA010000014.1 GCF_014201705.1 Borreliella spielmanii
TTATTTATAATAATTTTTGTAAAAATAAGTAGGAGCTTAACGAAGTTCTCTTATTAAAGAACTTTACTAAGCTCCCACCATAATGTAACCTTTGTTTACAAATACAACACGAAGACGCATTATGCAATATTTACTATACTTTAAAAACTATTTTTGTCAAGTTTCTTGTAAGAATTTTTACAAAAAAATACTTTATTAAATTCTCTTGTTAAAGAACTTAATAAAGTGGGGGTACTTAACTGAATTTATTTTAATAAAAATAATTCAACAAATTAAATATAGTTTAATTTAGAATTAAAATCAATTTGTCTTTTTACAAAAAAATAACTTATTTAAATTCTTTTTGTTAAAAAGTTTAAATAAGTTCTATTTTAAAAGAGAGCAAAAATAAAATGTTTCTTTTTAAGAATTTAAATCAAGATTATAGTACCTCTGTTTAAAAAATAAGCTATATGCCACCTTGATATTTTAAAAATTTTAATCATTCTCAATTGAAAAAATACTTATTAAATATAGAGTAAATAATTGGAGCAAGTGTTATTCCTGCTATTAGCATTACTTGTATTGTTCTATTACTTGCATTAAGTTCATTTTTTAAACTGGATATATCCTTTTGCAAGGTTTTTTCTACACTATCTATTTTAGTATTTACACTATCTATTTTTGCATTAAGTTCGTTTTTTACGTTGTCTATTTTAGTATTTACACTGTCTATTTTTGCATTAAGTTCGTTTTTTACACTATCTATTTTTGCATTAAGTTCGTTTTTTACACTATCTATTTTTGCATTAAGTTCGTTTTTTACACTATCTATTTTCGCATCTAAGCTAGATATATCTTTTTGAAAGTTCTTTTCCACATTGATTATTTGTTGTTCTAAAGAATTCATTCTCTCTTTTAAAACTTCAAAGTTGTAATTATCGTTCTGCAATAAAACAAAATCTATTGCCTCTTCGCTAAACCCTTTATTTAAAAATTCCAACCTTATATTTTCTATTTTAACAGCATTGTAGGATAAATTACTCATAAAATCCCCTTTATTATCCTTTTAATTCTTTATATTTCTTTAAAAGTTTCTTAATTAAATCCTTTTGATTTTCAAGAAGTTCTTCCAAAATAAACGCTGTAAATTTGGCATTATTTTTGTAAAAATCATAGCTTTCTTGTTTTTTAAGCTGAAATCTTAAGGGTTTTATAGGGTTTTGTTTTGACTTTTTTATTGTTTTGCTTTCTTTATTTCTTAATATAATTAACGTTTCTAGTATGCCATTTTTTATTAGAAATTCTTCTTGTATAATCCCATCTTCTATTGCATTAGCAATTTTTAAATAATTATAGACCTGTGCTCTTGCAAGTCTATAATCTTTAGAAAAAGCTTCAAAACTTTTATATCCATCAAGTTTATAATATTCATTATCTTTAATTTCTTTTAAAATTTTTAAAGTTTCTAACTTACAATAGATTTCTTTTTTAGAATTAATTTTTAATTTTTCTTTTAAAGAATTATAATGATTTAATGCACTATCAGCAATAATATAATTTTCATTATCGCTTAGATCTCTTTTATTAACCTTAATATCCAATTTAAACTCCTTTTACACTTAATAGTCTAATTATTAGACTTTATATTTTTTGAAAAAAAATTTCTAAAATATTTTCATATTCTTTTATATAATCTTTATTTAAATCAAAATTATTATTTTCTGCTATTCGTCTATTTAGGTCCTCTCTTTCAGATATTATTCCTAAAAATCTATCTCTTGTTTTTAACATTTTAAACAATGTTTTGTGTGTTCTATTTTTTTTAAATCTTGTTATTATTAAAAATATAGGTAAAAATAAATTTAATTTTCTTACAAAAAAATTAAATAAATCTAAACTTTCTACCGCCCACTTTTCAGCCGTCATTGGAATTATTATATAATCACTACAGAAAAGTGCATTTTTTAACGTAACATCTAAACTAGGATTTGTATCGATGACTATATAGTCATATATATTATGCAAAGTTCCCAAACTAGTTTTTAACAAAAAATCTTTATACTCGATTTTATCTTCGCTAAAATTATGTAGCGTAAGATAGCTAGGTATAAGATCAAGATTATTATCTATATTTAGAATAGTACTATCGATGTCTACATTTTCTTTCAAAATTTCATAAATATTATATTTGGTAAAATTAATACCTAGTTTTTCTATTTTTTCGTAAAAATAACTAGTAACTGATGCTTGAGTATCCATATCAATTAAAAGAACTTTATTATCTTTTGCAAGTAATGTTGCTAATATAATAGCACTTGTGCTTTTGCCAACGCCGCCCTTAATTGACGCAATTGTTATTATTTTAGGTTTTTTAGTATCCATTTCGTTAACGGTCCTTGTTCTGGGTATTTTTTCCCATAAAATTCATATACTTGTTTTTCTAAATCTGTAAACATACTAAATAATATTTTATTGTAGTGGTTATTCATCCGTTGTTTATCTAGCAAGCGGTATAATCCCTTAAAGTAGAAAAAAACACTGCCTGCTTTAAATCTAACTTCCATATAATATGCTCTTGCAAATCCGTAAGATTTTCTATTCCCATTTAATTGATACTTTATAATAGCCTTTTTTATAGGTTTTCTAAACCCGTAAAAAATTCCAATAAATTTGTCACCTTCTTTAATAGGGTATAAATGTGTTTCTTCAACAATTCTTTCTCCATTAAACAATGCCCTTAATGACACTCGAAATTCATTTTTTTTCTCATAAACTCCAAATTTATAAACGTCCATCATTATTTTGGTATGGTACATGGCTTTACCATTTTCTTTTTCGATCAAAATAAATCTTTCTTTATTTTGGCATTCTACTTTACATTTTCCTTTTTTAATAGTTTCTGGTGCACTTTCCATGTTCAATCCTTATACAACTTCTTTTAACATTAAAGAATTATTTTCATTTTTTATCAGCTCTAATAGTTCATAATAATACGTATCAAATACTTTATTATATTCTAATTTCTTTTTGCTATTCAAATATTTTTTTATAATTGGCTTGAGAAATTCAATATTTGCCTTTTCTTTTAGTTGTTCAATAAGAATATTGAAAATATATGTTTTTATATTTTGATAATCTTTTTGTAGGTTTTCTTTGTTCAATTCAATTAATTTTTCCAATTTACGTTTTATTGTACTTAAATCGCTATATTTCTGATGTTCAATAATAAAATGGGGTTTATTTTTGTAAATTTCATATACTTTTTGGATATTTGGTTTCAATTGTTCTGAATTGTACCCTTTTTCTTCTAATTCTTTTTGAATATTTTCTAGAATTTCTTTTAATTTATTTTGCTTATCTTTATAGCAAGATTTATTAAAAGAAATATGTTTGCTTTTTGTTAAACTATTTTCATATCTTTTGACGGTTTTAAATATTTCAATTGCCAAATTTGTACTAATATCTAATTTTAATAAATCCAAAAGAGTTTTTTTATTGGAAAAGTTACACTTATTGAAATACTTTATTTTTTTGTATTCTTCTATTTTATTAGAATTTCTTTCTTCTTTTATATTATTTTTATTACATAAACACTCCTCCAACTCTACATTACCCTTTTTTGGAGATTTGTCTTTAAGGTAGTTATTCACTCTAGATTTAAATCTAGAGTGAATTTTTTCTTGAAAGTATTGGTTGATTTTAAAGTGGCATACATTTTTTTCATAATTAAGGTGATAGTAAATTTCAGTGCCAAAATTTACACCCAAATGTTTGTAGTAGTTGGTTGTTACTTTAAATTCTCTTTCTAATTTGTAAAGATATTTTTGCAGTGTTCTTAATGTAGTAGGAGCTTGACCATTTCTTTTTAGATTTTCATTAAAGTAATAGAGTATGGTTTTTTGTGTATATTTCTTATGTTTGGTGTTTATGTAGGCTAGTGTTGAGACAAGAACTATTAATTTACGTTGTAGTTTGTTGTGGCAATTTGGCTTTTTTTTATTGGTTGATATTGACATAATCGTCAACCTCCGTTTCTTTAAGTTAATAATAATTAATATTATAATGCATAATTTTGAATTAAAAGTAAATACTTTCCCCAAAAAATATTAAATTTAAATTATTAATCACATTAATTAAATACACTTTTTTGTAATTCGGTAAAAATAAATTGATTTTCATTTTAAGTTAGTCTATACTACAAGTAGCGTAGTTGTATTAATATTGACATTACACCTACCGTTTATTTTAAGTAATTTACAAAAAATTATAATATAGTGGGATCTTAACGAGATTCTTTGTAAAGAGAGTTTGGTTAAGGCCCACTTTTTTTGTAAAAAATTTTTGTAAAAAAGTTGGCAAAAATAGTTTTTGCTATATATTTATTATTAACTTAAAGAAACGGAGGTTGACAATTATGTCACACATAGAAAAAAATCAAAATATACAAAATAATATACAAGCAAAAATAAGCTTCAGAAAAGATATGAAAACCCTAAAAAGGAATTTGTCACGCATCGACAAAAGTCTTGTAAATAAAGGATATGGGTATAAGTACCAGGATTTCAATGATATATTAGAAGAAGTTGAAAACGTTATTGAAAAGCATAATTTGGAGCTTGATTTTGAGCAATATCCAACTTTTACACATGATCCATATGGTAGAGTTCATGTTATTAGGACCACATTCTACAGCACAAGTACTGGGTATGAAGAGTCTTTTGATACACCAACGCTTACAGAAAATTTAAAATGGAGCAATGAAAATGGGTCTAAAAATATGAATTCAACGCCACAAATGTTTGGCTCAGCTATTACTTATGTCAAAAGGTACGCTTTAGTTGCATGTCTTAACATAAAAAGTGAAGTGGATACTGATGCAGACCCTAATTACAATAATTATGAAAACAGAAATTCTACACCTAATAAGCAAGTTAATGTCAAGCAAGAACAAAAAAAGGAACAAAAAAAAGAGATTGATCAAATTCAGAAAAAAGATATAAAGCAAGAACAAAAAAAGGA
>NZ_JACHFA010000015.1 GCF_014201705.1 Borreliella spielmanii
ACAATATTATCTTTTTCTGTAGGGCTATTTACCCAATTTTTTATGTTAGACAACGCTTCTTTAAAGATACTGTAATAATAAAGCCTATCCTTTTTTTGTTCTTGCTTTATATCTTTTTTCTGAATTTGATCAATCTCTTTTTTTTGTTCCTTTTTTTGTTCTTGCTTGACATTAACTTGCTTGTTAGGTGTAGAATTCTCGTTTTCATAATTATTGTAATTAAGTGCTGCATCAGTATCCACTTCACTTTTTATGTTAAGATGTCCCACTAAAGCGTACCTTTTGAAATAAGTAATAGCTGAGCCAACTTGTTGTGGTATTGAATTATTTTTAGACCCATCTATATGAATTCGTGTATCAAAAGACTCTTCATACTCAGCACTTGTGCTGTAGAATGTGGTCCTAATATAATCAAATATACCGTATTGACCCTCTTTAGAAATTGGATTTTGCTCAAAATCAAGCTCCAAATTATGCTTTTTAATAACGTTGTATATTTCTTCTACTATGTCATTGAAATTCTGATATTTGTATCCATATCCCTTATTTATAAGACTTTTGTCAATACCCGGCAAATTCATTCTTAGAGTTTGCATATCTTTTCTGAATTTAATTTTTGCTTGAATATCATTTTGTATATCTTGGTTTTTTTCTATGTTTGTCATTTTAGATGACCTCCTTTGATAGTTAATAATAAATATATAGCAAAAACTATTTTTGCCAACTTTTTTACAAAAATTTTTTACAAAAAAAGTGGGCCTTAACCAAACTCTCTTTACAAAGAATCTCGTTAAGATCCCACTATATTTTTATTTTTTGGAAATTACTATCAAAGGTAGTCGCAAATGTCAATATTTAAACAACTACGTCATTTGTAGTTTAGCCCATTTTAAAATTAAAATCAATTTATTTTTACCGAATTACAAAAAAGTGTATTAAATTAATGAGATTAATAATTAGAATTTAATATTTTTTGGGGAAAGTATTTACTTTTAAATCAAAATTATGCATTATATTATTTATAATGATTATTAACTATCAGAGGAGGTTGACGATTATGTCAATATCAGCCAATAAAAAAAAGCCAAATTGCCACAATAAATTACAACGTAAATTAATAGTTCTTATCTCAACACTAGCCTACATAAACACTAAATATAAGAAATATACACAAAAAACCATACTCTATTACTTTAATGAAAATCTAAAAAGAAATGGTCAAGCTCCTACTACATTAAGAACACTGCAAAAATATCTTTACAAATTAGAAAGAGAATTTAAAGTAACAACCAACTACTACAAACATTTGGGTGTAAATTTTGGCACTGAAATTTACTATCACCTTAATTATGAAAAAAATGTATGCCACTTTAAAATCAACCAATACTTTCAAGAAAAAATGCACTCTAGATTTAAATCTAGAGTGCATAACTACCTTAAAGACAAATCTCTAAAAAAGGGTAATGTAGAGTTGGAGGAGTGTTTATATAATAAAAATAATATAAAAGAAGAAAGAAATTCTAATAAAATAGAAGAATATAAAAAAATAAAGTATTTCAATAAATGTAACTTTTCAAATAAAAAAACTCTTTTGGATTTATTAAAATTAGATATTAGTACAAATTTGGCAATTGAAATATTTAAAACCGTCAAAAGATATGAAAATAGTTTAACAAAAAGCAAACATATTTCTTTTAATAAATCTTGCTATAAAGATAAGCAAAATAAATTAAAAGAAATTCTAGAAAATATTCAAAAAGAATTAGAAGAAAAAGGGTACAATTTAGAACAATTGAAAATAAATATCCAAAAAATATATGAAATTTACAAAAATAAACCCCATTTTATTATTGAACATCAGAAATATAGCGATTTAAGTGCAATAAAACGCAAATTGGAAAAATTAATTGAATTAAAAAAAGAAAACCCACAAAAAGATTATCAAAATATAAAAACATATATTTTCAATATTCTTATTGATAAACTGAAAGAAAAGACAAATATTAAATTTCTCAAGCCAATTATAAAAACTTATTTGAATAGCAAAAAGAAATTAGAATATAATAAAGTATTTGATACGTATTACTATGAATTATTAGAGCTGATAAAAAATGAAAATAATTCTTTAATGTTAAAAGAAGTTGTATAAGGATTAAACATGGAAAGTGCGCCAGAAACTATTAAAAAAGGAAAATGTAAAGTAGAATGCCAAAATAAAGAAAGATTTATTTTGATCGAAAAAGAAAATGGTAAAGCCATGTACCATACAAAGATAATGATGGACGTTTATAAATTTGGAGTTTATGAGAAAAAACATGAATTTAGAGTGTCATTAAGGGCATTGTTTAATGGAGAAAGAATTGTTGAAGAAACACATTTATACCCTATTAAAGAAGGGGACAAATTTATTGGAATTTTTTACGGGTTTAGAAAACCTATAAAAAAGGCTATTGTAAAGTATCAATTAAATGGGAATAGAAAATCTTATGGATTTGCAAGAGCATATTATATGGAAGTTAGATTTAAAGCAGGAAGTGTTTTTTTCTACTTTAAGGGATTATACCGCTTGCTAGATAAACAGCGAATAAATAATCACTACAACAAAATATTATTTAGTATGTTTACAGATTTAGAAAAACAAATATATGAATTTTATGGGAAAAAATACCCCGAACAAGGACCGTTAACAAAATGGATACTAAAAAACCTAAAATAATAACAATTGCGTCAATTAAGGGCGGTGTTGGCAAAAGCACAAGTGCGATAATTTTGGCGACTTTATTATCAAAAAATAATAAAATTCTTTTAATTGATATGGATACTCAAGCATCAGTTACTAGTTATTTTTATAAAACACTAATAGAAAGTGAATTTGATTTACTTGAAAAAAATATATATGAGGTTTTAAAAGGAAATCAATTAATAAATGATGTGATTATCAATGTTGATAGTGGACTTGATTTATTGCCGAGCTATTTAAGTTTACATACTTTTAGTGAAGAGCCTTTGCCATATAAGGAACATAGGTTAAAAGATAGTTTTAAATATTTAAAATTTAAATATGACTTTATCATACTTGATACAAATCCTCATTTAGATTCTACATTGTCCAATGCTTTAGTTGTCAGTAAGCACGTTATAGTCCCAATGACTGCAGAGAAATGGACTATTGAGAGTTTACAACTATTAGAGTTTTTTACAGATAAATTAAAACTTAAACCAAAAGTATTTTTATTTGTAACAAAATTTAAAAAAAATAAAACGCATAAAGATTTATTGGAAATATTACAAAAAAAAGAAAAGTTTTTAGGGATAATATCAGAGCGTGAAGATTTAAATAGGAGAATAGCAAAAAACGATAGATTTGATCTAGATAGAGATTATATAAAGGAGTATGTTAGCGTTTTAAATAATTTTATTTCAAAAATATGAAATTTGTCCGATAGTTGGATAAATTTTCTTAACAAAAAATATAGGAGGTTAATTATGGATGCAGGAATAAAAATAAACGATAGAGTAATATCAAAAAAAGAAGCAAAAAAGGAATTAAGCAATAAAGATGAAATATTAAAACATTATAATTTATTAAAAGAACGTTTAAAATCTAATTTCCAAAAGGAAATTTATAATAAGATAGAAAGCATGAAAATTTTAAAAGAAATAAAAGATAATGAATATTATAAGCTTGATGGTTATAAAACTTTTGATGCTTTTATAAAAAATTATAAGTTAGCTAAAAGCCAAACTTATGAATATTTAAAGATAGCATCAGCTATAGAAAATGGTGTTATAGAAGAGCTTTTTTTATTAGAAAATGGGATTAAGGAAACTATAATCTTTTTAAGAAATAGTAATTCAGATACGATTAAAAAGTCTAAACAAAATCCAATAAAACCATTAAGATTTCAACTTAAAAGTAAAGAAAGTTACGATTTTTACAAAAGTAATGCCAAATTCACGGGGTTTTTATTAGATGAACTTTTTGAAAGTCAAAGAGATTTAGTTAATAAACTTTTAAAAAGATATAAACAATTAAAAGGATAGTAAGGGGATTTTATGAATAATTTGGCTTATAGAACATATAATATAGAAAGTATAAAAAATGAGTTTTTAAACATAGGGTTTAGTGAGGAGGCAATAGATTTTGTTTTTCTTCATAACGATAATTACAACTTTGAATATTTAAAAGAGAAAATAATCGATGTAGAGAAGACTTTACGAAAAGATATATCTAATTTAGATATTAAGATTGATACCGTAGAAAAGAATTTACAAAAAGATATATCTAATTTAGATATTAAGATTGATACTGTAGAGAAGGGTTTAAATACTAAAATAGATAGTGTAGAGAAAAATTTACAAAAAGATATATCTAATTTGGATACTAAAATAGATAATATAGAAAAGGGTTTAAATACTAAAATAGATAGTGTAAATACCAAGATAGATTTTGTAGAGAAGAATTTAACCATTAAGATAGATAGTTTAGACACCAAGATAGATAGTGTTAAAAGCGAACTTACTAATAAGATAGATAGTGTAAGTGCTAAGATAGATAATGAAGTAAAGAATTTAAGAAAAGATCTTAATACTGGAAACAGACTAATCCATTTTATGATATTAACAGCTGCAATTCTAGGTCCAATATTAAATGCTTTATTTATGAAATATTTACAATTCATCAAATGATGAATAACACATAAATTTTTTTTCAAGCATTATATTATAATGCTAATGGGTATTACCAAAAAGAAACATTTTATTTTTGATCTATTCTAAAATAGAACTTATTTAAACTTTTTAACAAAAAGAATTTAAATAAGTTATTTTTTTGTAAAAAGACAAATTGATTTTAATCCTAAATTAAATTATATTTAATTTGTTGAATTATTTTTATTAAAATAAGTTCAGTTAAGTACCCCCACTTTATTAGGTTCTTTAACA
>NZ_JACHFA010000016.1 GCF_014201705.1 Borreliella spielmanii
TTGGTTAAAAACCGCTTTAACTGATGTAGGAGAATTTGATAAATTTTTGGGATATGATGAAGACAAAATAAAAGAAGCACTTGATCATATAAAAAAAGAACTTGATAAATGCACTGGAAAAGACGATGGAGAGAATCAAAAAACCACTTTCAAGCAGGTGGTTGAAGGAGCCCTTAAAGGCGGCATAGATGGTTTTTCAGGTCAAGCAACTACCACATGCCAATAATAAATACTAGCCCCCTTATTTGGGGGCTTTAAAAATATTGCTACGCTGCAAATATATAATCAAATTGTTTATCTTCTTTTAACGAGTCAAAGAAGATTAATGGGCTGTCGTTATAATCACGCTGATCAGACGGCATAAACCTTTCATCAAAATCTTTTAAATCCTTTAATCTATTGGTTTTTTTAAAATGGTTTTTTATAATTGCGGCCCAAAACATTGGACTCTTAAGTTCAGCATTTTTAGTAATAAACGCTTTTAAATCGTCTTCAATTTTCTTGACATCATCAATATTATTAGGGTCTATATTCTGAATAAAATTTATTTTTTGAATAATTGAGTTTATATTATCTTTTGTTTCAAAGTCATGTACCCAATTTTTTATGTTAGACAACGCTTCTTTAAAAATTCCATAATGATAAAAACTATCTTTTTTCTTGTTTTTGAATGGTGTAGTTTTGTTGTTCTGAATTATTGTTTTTTTCTGATTTTGATTATTGTAATTTTTTTGTTCTTGTTTTTTATTAACACTAATTTGCTTATTAGGTGTAGAATTTCTGTTTTCATAATTATTGTAATTAAGTGCTGCATCATTATCAACTTCACTTTTTATATTAAGATACCCAACTAAAGCGTATCTTTTGAAATAAGTAATAGCTGATCCAACCTGTTGTGGAAATGTATTTACACTGTTGCATTGTAATTTATCTGTATGAATTCGTGTATCAAATGATTCTCTATATCCAGTACTTTTACTGTAAAAAGTAGTTCTAATATAATCTATAACTTGGCCCTCCACAACTGACCAAGTTGGTTGTTGATAAAAACCAAGCTTTAAATTATGCTTTTTAATAACGTTTTCAATTTCTTCTAATATTTCATTAAAATCCTGATACTTATAATAATTATTAAATCCATTAAGACTTTTGTCGATACGTGGCAAATTCATTCTTAAGGTGTCCATAGCATTTAAAAAGTCTATTTCTGCTTGTATTTTATTTTGTATATTTTGATTTTTTTCTGAAACATTGTTCATGTTTTCCTCCTTAACTTACAATAAATAAATATATAGCAAAAACTATTTTTGCCAACTTTTTTACAAAAATTTTTGTAAAAAATGAGGGCTTAGCTAGATTCTCTTTACCAAAGAACTAAGCTAAACCCTTACATTACATTTTTTGCAAATTGTAAATTAAGGTAGGTCAAACATATGTAAATATTTTCCTACGCTATTTGCAGTATAGACTAACTTATCATTAAAATCAATCTTTTTACTAAATTATAAAAAAGTGTATTTAATTAATGAGATTAATAATTAGAATTTAATATTTTTTGGGGAAAGTATTTACTTTTAAATCAAAATTATGCATTATATTATTTATAATTATTTATTGTAAATTAAGGAGAAAATATGAAAAATTTTCCAACCAACAAAAAATATCCAAATTGCTACAACAAACATCAATATAAATTGATAGTTCTTATCTCAACTTTAAAGTATGTAAACAAAAAATATAAAAAATACACTCAACAAAACATACTCTATTACTTTAATGAAAATCTAAAAAGAAATGGTCAAAATCCCGTTAAGTTAAAGACACTTCAAAAATATCTTTACGAATTAGAAAAAAAATTTAAAGTAACAACTAATTATTACAAACACTTGGGGATAAATTGTGGTACTGAAATTTACTACAAACTTAATTATCCAAAAAAAGAGTGTCACTATATGATAAACAAATACTTCAAAGACAAAAAACATTCTAGATTTGAAAAAAGAGCTGAAATAGGCCTTAAAGACAAATTTAATAAAAATAGGAGTGTAGATTTGGAGGAGTGTTTAAGTAATAAAAATAATAATATAAAAGAAGAAAAGAATAAACAGATAGAAAAGTTTCAAATAATAAAATATGGCAATAAATGTAACTTTAAATGTAAAGAAATTCTTTCTTTTATTTTAAATTTAGATATTAATAAAGACTTGAAAATTAAAATGCTTAAAGTTTCAAAAATCATTGAGATTAAACTACTAAAGCATAAAAATATACATTTTAATAAATCTTACTTTAAAGATAAGCAAAACAAATTAAAAGAAATTCTAGAAAATACAAAAAAACAATTAGAAAAAAAAGGATACAATCCTGAACAATTGGAAACAGAATTTAAAAAAATATATGAAAATTACAAATTAAAACCCCATTTTATCATCGAATATCAAAAATATGATGATTTAAGCAAAATAAAGCGCAAATTAGAAAAATCAATTGAATTAAAAAAAGAAAACCCACAAAAAGATTATGAACATATAAAAACAAACATTTATAATATTCTCATTGAGCAACTAAAAGAAAAGGCGAATATTGAATTTATAAAGCCAATTATAAAAAAATATTTGAATAGCAAAAAGAAATTAGAATATAATAAAGTATTTGGTACATATAATTGTGAATTATTAGAACTAATAAAAAATGAGAATAATTCTTTAATTTTAAAAGAAGTTGTATGAGGATTGAACATGGGAAAAAATATCCCAAACAAGGAATGTTAATAAAATGGATACTAAAAACCCTAAAATAATAACAATTGCGTCAATTAAAGGTGGTGTTGGCAAAAGCACAAGTGCGATAATATTTGCAACTCTTTTGGCACAAAAATATAAAGTATTATTAATAGATATAGATACTCAAGCGTCTACTACTAGTTATTTTTATAAAGAAATTACAAAGCAAAAAATTAATATTGTAAGTAAAAACATATACAGAGTGTTAAAAGAAAAATTAGATATAAATGATGCAATTGTAAATATTAAAGACAATTTAGATCTAATCCCAAGCTATTTAAGTTTACATAAATTTTCAAGCGAATTTATTCCCCTTAAAGAGTTGAGATTAAAAGATAATTTATTTTTTTTAAAACAAAGTTACGATTATATAGTAATAGATACAAATCCCAGTTTAGATTTTACTTTATCAAATGCTTTAATCACTAGTAACTGTATAATAGTTCCAATGACTGCAGAAAAATGGGCTGTAGAAAGTTTGGATTTATTAGAATTTTATATTAAGAATTTAAAAATAAAAATTCCAATTTATGTTCTTATAACAAGATTTAAAAAAAACAATACTCATAAAGAGTTATTAAAACATGTCCAATCCAAAAAAGGATTTTTAGGAATTGTTCATGAAAGAGAAAATTTAAATAAAAAAATTACCGGCAATGATGAATTTGATATGACTCAAGATTATATTAATGAATATGAAGAGGCATTGTCAAAATTTTTTAACATGTATGAAAAATATATTAAAAAAGGTTGTTCACAATCTGAACAATCTTAAAATAAAGGAGCTGCATTATGAAAATTGAATTAAACAAAAGAGTTTTATCAGAAGAAAAAGATCCAGATATTGAAAAAAAAATTATTACTAATGAAGATGCAATCGCTCATTATAATTCTTTAAAAGATAGATTGAAGGCTAATTTTAGAAAAGAGATATTTCATAAAGTGGACAATATTAGAATTTTAAAAGAAATAAAAGATAATGAATATTATAAGCTGGATGGATATAAAAGTTTCTTTGCTTTTGTAAAAGATTATAATATAGCAAGAACTCAAGCCTATAATTATTTAAAATTAGCAACTGCGTTACAAGAAGGATTTATTAAAGAAGATTATATAATAGAAAACGGCATTCACAATTCTCTTGATCTAATACAAGATAAAGAAAGTCCAACATTTAAAAAATCAAAAAAAAATCCAATAAAACCGTTAAGATTTCAACTTAAAAGTCAAGAAAGTTATGATTTTTACAAAAGCAATGCCAAATTTACAGGATTTTTATTAGATAAATTATTTAATAATGAAAAAGAAATAATTAAAAAAATTATGAAAGAATATAAAATGTTAAAAGGTTAATAAGGGGATTTTATGAACAATTTAGCTTATAGGACATATAATATAGAAAGTATAAAAAATGAGTTTTTAAACATAGGGTTTAGTGAGGAGGCAATAGATTTTGTTTTTCTTCATAATGATAATTTCAATTTTGAATATTTAAAAGAGAAGATAATCGATGTAGAGAAGACTTTACGAAAAGATATATCCAATTTAGATATTAAGATTGATACTGTAGAGAAGGGTTTAAATACTAAGATAGATAGTGTAGAGAAAAATTTACAAAAAGATATATCTAATTTGGATACTAAAATAGATAATATAGAAAAAAGTTTAAACTATAAAATAGATAGTTTGGATACCAAAATAGATAGTGTAGAAAAAAGTTTAGATTATAAAATAGGTAGTTTAAATACCAAAATAGATAGTGTAAATACCAAGATAGATTTTGTAGAAAAAAATTTGCAAAAAGACATAGCTATTTTAAATACTAAGATAGATAATGAAGTAAAGGATTTACGTAAAGATCTTAATACTGGAAACAGACTAATCCATTTTATGATAATAACAGCCGCAATTCTAGGTCCAATATTAAATGCTTTATTTATGAAATATTTACAATTCATCAAATGATGAATAACACATAATTTTTTTTCAAGCATTATATTATAATGCTAATGGGTATTATTAAAAAGAAACATTTTATTTTTGATCTATTCTAAAATAGAACTTATTTAAACTTTTTAACAAAAAGAATTTAAATAAGTTATTTTTTTGTAAAAAG
>NZ_JACHFA010000017.1 GCF_014201705.1 Borreliella spielmanii
ATATGATATAAAGTAATTAATATATGATATAAAGTAATTAATATATGATATAAAGTAATTAATATATGATATAAAGTAATTAATATATTATATAATATAATTAAAAGGAAGTTGAAATTAAAAAAGTAGCATTTCATATTCAAAAAGGTGGCGTTGGAAAAACTACCTTAAGTGGGAATATAGCAAGCTATTTGTCTAAAACAAAAAAAGTTATATTAGTTGATTGTGATATACAGCAAGGAAGTTCTTCTACATGGTTTCTTAATCATGAAATTCTTAGGTTAGACATTAAGGATTCTCTTTTAAATACGGTAAATATAGATCAAGTATTAAAGCAAATACAAAAAAATTTTTATATTTTGCCATGTGTGCCGAGCGGAACTTTTAGAAGAGATGTTCAGCATAAATTACAGGATTTTCCATATTTGATAGATGATTTTTGCTTGGAATTGGAAAAATTGGGATTTGAATTTGCGATTTTTGATTTATCTCCCAGTTTTGAGCTTTGGGAGCGAAGAATTATTCTTGCAATGTGCGAAGTTATTACTCCATTGACTCCAGAATTTTTAAGTCTTGAAGGAATTAATATTTTTAAGGAAGAGTTTGATTCTTTGTTAAAATCTTATAGAAAAAAGGTTAAACACGAGAAGATTATTTGTAATATGCTCAATAAAAGTTTCAAAAGACATAATTTACATTTAAGTCAATTTAAAACTTTTGGATATGATCTTTATGAGATTGGACAAGATGCTAAAATAGCAGAATCGCAGCTGTATAAAAAGTCGATTTTTGATTATTATCCTGAGAGTAAATCCATCTTAGAACTTTCAAGATTGGGGGATGCTTTATGCCTATAAGTAAAGAGGTTGATTTGGAAGAAATCATTAAACAAAATGTTGGCAAATCTAAATTTGCTTTTCGTGTTGACAATGATGTTATTAGTAATAACATATCAAATATTAAGCCTGGTAGATCAAAGATGACGATCAAACAAATAAGTGTAGGATTGAAATATGAATATTGGGTTGAGTTTTATTCTATTTTAGATAAAAGGGGATTAACAGCTTCTGGTTTTATAAGAACTTTAATTATGGAATATATAGAAACTTCTAAGAAATAATATTTTTTAGCTTTAAATAATAACTTAAAGTTTTAATGTCTTTAAGTCGCCTCAATATAAGGTTTATCAATGAAAAATGTTTTATTATTGATATCTTGCCATATGTTATTATTTTATATTAAAGCTTTTATTGGTTAAAATAATATAGCTTTAATTGCAATTAATACAATAATCTAGATTATTGTATTAATTGCAATTAAAGCTATTAATATTATTATAAATATATAAAACTTATTGTTAATAATTAATAGATAAAAAATTAATTTTAACATTTCTATTAATAAGAAAAAAATATCAAAACATTTTTTACAAAATTTTATTAATTTTGTAAAAAATGTTTTTAATTGCATGTGAAAATATACTATACACATAGTTAAGCATGAATATACTATTATTGCTGTCATAAAATTTTAATTCTCCCTTAATTTCCGATAAATTTCAGTCTATCTCAATTCTTATAAAATTCCATTTTTATTTATTTAAAGTTTTATATTATTTGCATGCATTTATTAAATGCATATTATAATCTTACTATTTAATAGTATCTTTAAATATTAATTTAGCCATACTATTTTTTAAAAAGTTTCCATCCAAAAAATTTTTTTGTTTCCTCTTTTTTATTTTTTCTACTTAGTTTGTCACATTTAATAGGTATTCTTTTTTCTCTAGGTTTTGCATTAAAAATAATAAGTATATTATCTATATAATCTTTATTTAATGTTTTAAATAAACCATATTGATCTAGATCTAAGACATAGTTAGGATTTATTTTTTTTAAAATTTTAAAATAATAGGATTTGCCCGGTAATATTATTGGATTTTTATATATTTTTATTGCAAACTCTTCAAACGTTATAGCATTTTTAACTAATTCTAATAGATTATACTTGGGAAAATATTTGATGGCATTATAGCTTTTTAAAAAGTTTGGTGTTATAAAATATTTTAAAATTTGTTCTTTGGGATATAAATTAATACTTTTTTTGCCATATTTTTTGAAAGCTTTTATATTTTGTGATGGTTTATAGGGGGTAATTTTCCCTTGTTTTTCTAATCTAAGCAGCTTTATATAAATGGTATTTTTTTTTATGCTTTTATTTTGCATGATTTGTATTTCTTTTAAAGTAAAATATTCTTGATTTTTATCATCAATAAGCATTGTTACACCCTTATATTTTGTTTGTATGTAGTTTACTATAAGTAGGTTAATGTGTCAAATGAAATGATAGTTAAAAGCTATTATTTCCTCAATTTCCAAATTGAGCTTTAAACTAATTAATTATAAATGCATTTATAATTAATTAGTTTAAAGCTCAATTTGGAAATTGAGGAAATAATAGCTTTTAACTATCATTTCATTTGACACATTAACCTACTTATAGTAAACTACATACAAACAAAATATAAGGGTGTAACAATGCTTATTGATGATAAAAATCAAGAATATTTTACTTTAAAAGAAATACAAATCATGCAAAATAAAAGCATAAAAAAAAATACCATTTATATAAAGCTGCTTAGATTAGAAAAACAAGGGAAAATTACCCCCTATAAACCATCACAAAATATAAAAGCTTTCAAAAAATATGGCAAAAAAAGTATTAATTTATATCCCAAAGAACAAATTTTAAAATATTTTATAACACCAAACTTTTTAAAAAGCTATAATGCCATCAAATATTTTCCCAAGTATAATCTATTAGAATTAGTTAAAAATGCTATAACGTTTGAAGAGTTTGCAATAAAAATATATAAAAATCCAATAATATTACCGGGCAAATCCTATTATTTTAAAATTTTAAAAAAAATAAATCCTAACTATGTCTTAGATCTAGATCAATATGGTTTATTTAAAACATTAAATAAAGATTATATAGATAATATACTTATTATTTTTAATGCAAAACCTAGAGAAAAAAGAATACCTATTAAATGTGACAAACTAAGTAGAAAAAATAAAAAAGAGGAAACAAAAAAATTTTTTGGATGGAAACTTTTTAAAAAATAGTATGGCTAAATTAATATTTAAAGATACTATTAAATAGTAAGATTATAATATGCATTTAATAAATGCATGCAAATAATATAAAACTTTAAATAAATAAAAATGGAATTTTATAAGAATTGAGATAGACTGAAATTTATCGGAAATTAAGGGAGAATTAAAATTTTATGACAGCAATAATAGTATATTCATGCTTAACTATGTGTATAGTATATTTTCACATGCAATTAAAAACATTTTTTACAAAATTAATAAAATTTTGTAAAAAATGTTTTGATATTTTTTTCTTATTAATAGAAATGTTAAAATTAATTTTTTATCTATTAATTATTAACAATAAGTTTTATATATTTATAATAATATTAATAGCTTTAATTGCAATTAATACAATAATCTAGATTATTGTATTAATTGCAATTAAAGCTATATTATTTTAACCAATAAAAGCTTTAATATAAAATAATAACATATGGCAAGATATCAATAATAAAACATTTTTCATTGATAAACCTTATATTGAGGCGACTTAAAGACATTAAAACTTTAAGTTATTATTTAAAGCTAAAAAATATTATTTCTTAGAAGTTTCTATATATTCCATAATTAAAGTTCTTATAAAACCAGAAGCTGTTAATCCCCTTTTATCTAAAATAGAATAAAACTCAACCCAATATTCATATTTCAATCCTACACTTATTTGTTTGATCGTCATCTTTGATCTACCAGGCTTAATATTTGATATGTTATTACTAATAACATCATTGTCAACACGAAAAGCAAATTTAGATTTGCCAACATTTTGTTTAATGATTTCTTCCAAATCAACCTCTTTACTTATAGGCATAAAGCATCCCCCAATCTTGAAAGTTCTAAGATGGATTTACTCTCAGGATAATAATCAAAAATCGACTTTTTATACAGCTGCGATTCTGCTATTTTAGCATCTTGTCCAATCTCATAAAGATCATATCCAAAAGTTTTAAATTGACTTAAATGTAAATTATGTCTTTTGAAACTTTTATTGAGCATATTACAAATAATCTTCTCGTGTTTAACCTTTTTTCTATAAGATTTTAACAAAGAATCAAACTCTTCCTTAAAAATATTAATTCCTTCAAGACTTAAAAATTCTGGAGTCAATGGAGTAATAACTTCGCACATTGCAAGAATAATTCTTCGCTCCCAAAGCTCAAAACTGGGAGATAAATCAAAAATCGCAAATTCAAATCCCAATTTTTCCAATTCCAAGCAAAAATCATCTATCAAATATGGAAAATCCTGTAATTTATGCTGAACATCTCTTCTAAAAGTTCCGCTCGGCACACATGGCAAAATATAAAAATTTTTTTGTATTTGCTTTAATACTTGATCTATATTTACCGTATTTAAAAGAGAATCCTTAATGTCTAACCTAAGAATTTCATGATTAAGAAACCATGTAGAAGAACTTCCTTGCTGTATATCACAATCAACTAATATAACTTTTTTTGTTTTAGACAAATAGCTTGCTATATTCCCACTTAAGGTAGTTTTTCCAACGCCACCTTTTTGAATATGAAATGCTATTTTTTTCATGTAAACTTCCTTTTAATTATATTATATCATATATTAATTACTTTATATCATATATTAATTACTTTATATCATATATTAATTACTTTATATCATATATTAATTACTTTATATCATAT
>NZ_JACHFA010000018.1 GCF_014201705.1 Borreliella spielmanii
AAAACATATTATCTTAAACAATACCTTTTCAATTATTAACATAAACTGATAACTTCCTTATATATATATGCTAAAATTTTAGCAAAGGAGGAACTGCAATAACTACTGAAAAATGTTTAATATAAAACCTTAACTAAACATTTTAGCGAACTTAATACTCATAAATAAAAACAAGACTATCTAATAGTCTTGTTTTTCATAATTTATGCTTATAAAACCATTTTTTATTACTTTTTCTTTTCTGAATTTTGAGCCTCTTCCCCAATATTTTTAAGTTCTTCTTCAATTTGCTTAAGTGCATCATCTATTATTCCACTTGACATAACACCTGTATCAGTACCAGAACTAGTAGAATTTACACTTAACCCATATTCTCTAGCTTTTGTCCACGCTTGCCCTCCAACTTTCCCTTGATTTCGAGATTGATCACCATCAGTAACTCCAGTTGCACTACCAACTTGTCCCTTAAACTTTTCAAATTCTTGCTTAGCCTCTTGTAAAGCTTTTTTTCTTTCCTCTTTTTTATTTTTTAAGCTCTCTTCAAGTTCTTTTAATTTATCTTCAAGATTTTTCCCTTTTAATTTTTCTCTTATTTTTTTTATTTGTTCTTCATACCCAGAATATGTTTTAAGGGGAGTTTTTTTAGAATCCGTTTTTTCTATTTTTTCCTTTAAGTCTTGAATTATTTTTTCAATCTCTTTTGTATCTTTTCCATCTAATGTATTTAAATCTTTTGTCTCTAAAATATTTAACAATCCATTAAATTCTTTTTTTATTTCTTGTTCTATTTGTTGTGGAATTTCTAAACTTTGTTCTGAAGTTTCTGAAGATTGACCATTTACATAATTCTTGCAAGAAATTATCAATGCAAAAACAGTACAAATAATAAACATTCTCATATTTTTATTCATAATTATTCTCTTCTATACTTTGAATTTCTATTTTAAATTCTTCTTAAGTTCTTCTAGTGATATTGCATATTCAGCAGTTTTATCTCCTGAGTCTTTAATTTTATCTCCTGAAAATGTAATATGTTCAGAACCATCAATGGTTTCCATCTTTGTTATTATCTCTTTATTTTGGATACCCTTTTCAGTGCTTTGTTCCCTATATCCATAATATAAACTAGTTTTAAATGATCCACCTTTAGTCATTGCTTTTACAAAGTTGTTAATTTCTGAGTTTTCTAATGAAAATAACGTAGCTGAATGCCCCTCAGTAGCATTTAAACCCGTTGCAATACCATCTTCTTCTTTTCTTACAACTAAAGTTCCTAAGTCTATCCATTTCCCACTATTATCTTTATTTTTAATTTTTACAGTAAATTCAGAAAATTTTATTGTATCATCACTTACTTGCTCACCTAAACTACTTGTAAAATTTCCACAAGAACCAAACAGTGCAAAAACAGCATAAATAATAAGTATTTTCATTTTTTTATTCATAAGTTACTCCGTAAGGCAAAACATAACGCAACACCTAATAAATTCAATTTTTTATAATGTTTAAAATATCTAATCTTGTTACATTTTGAATTACAAAGTAACAAAACTCGAATGTAATTTTAACCAACTCTTGAAAATCTCTCCATTGCAAATGGCAGACTCATTACAAAAGACTATAAAACACATACAAATTAAATTTCCAAGTATTTGCTATATATCAGTTAAAGTATAGTATCTTTCTTATCCGACCCCCTTAAAAATCTACACTTCTGCTCTTTACAGCTACTCTACAACCTAAATTCTGCATACAATGAGAAGCACCATAATTTGACTAAAATTTTAAGTTTTTGGTAAAATGTAAACTGCAATTTTTATATATTTTTATTACTTTTACTTAATTTAAAAGTAACACTTGTAAAAAGAGGACTTTATGGACATTAATAATTATCTTAATTTAAATAAAGGGGACACGGATTTTATTCTTAAACTACTAAAAGATTATCAAAAACTAATAGATGAAAATAAAATTCTTAAAAATACACTAGAAAATTCAACTAAAACTAAAAAAGAAAATTTAAAACCCAGCCCCAAGTTCTACTTAACTCCTAAAACTAGCAAACTAATTGAAAAATGTATAAAACAATTAAAACAAACTGATCCAATATCTGGATGGTTCGTACATCTACTCTCAATAAGTGGGTGTAGGGGTACTGAAATGCAAAAAGTAAAAATGCAAGATATTACCCAATTATCAAGCAAAACCGGAGAAATTTATTACAATATAAAAGTAAATGTGGCAAAAAAAAGAAGTGTCACCTGTATTAGAGAAATTGTTATCAACTCTAAGGAGTTTGATGCTATTCAAACAGCTCACAAAAATCATTTCGAAGATAAAAATCTTGATACAAGGCGTACTTATCTTTTTCAAAAAACCAAACACAAATTTAAAGATAACCAAATTAGCATTATCAACATTTCTAGAAAATTTAAAAATCTTCTTAAAAAATCGGGCTTTAAAGTAAATAAATCGCTTCATTTATGTAGAAATTTATTTATTTCTAATTTAAAATCCAATGGATACAATTCTTTTCAAATTAAAGAACTTATGAAATATTCTTCAACCCATGAAATTGATAATATCTACGGACTCTCTTCTGCAAACAAAATTCAAGCTTATAAATTTGCTAAAAATAGCTTAAAGCTATAACGCTATCTATGTTTAAATATACGCTTTGAAGTTACTTTAAATAGTTTCCCACGTGCCTTTAAATCAAGTGAATCATATAGTATTTCTTGGTCTTTTGTAGCAATAAAGTGTGAACCATTAACATCCATGATTTTCACTTCACTTATTTCAAATTCATTAGCAGTTGCAAAGTAGCCAAAAGATTCATATCTCACACTAGTTCTAATCCCATAGTAATTTAGTATCATACATGGGTCTTTAATAAAACAATTGCTTTTAATATACCCAAGTCCTAAAAATCTGCGATACGCTACATTTATCCCAAAAACATTAAATTCAAGCTTCTTAAATACACTTATATAGTAATGCAAGCATAAAAAGTAGCACCCCCATCTTTGTATTTCTCCGAGTAAACTCCTATTGTTTTGTTTTATTTTACTAATAAGCATTTTTTAAACCTCCGATGTTAAATAATTTTTTTAATTTTTTAGTGCCCCCACTTAAAAGGGGACACTATTTTCATATACTATATTGCTTATATTGCTTGGCACAAAGACTTTATTATTTATTGGTATAAGCTCTTTAAATCTGTCTGATATTGCTCTTTTCTTAGGATCATAATTAAATACAAATTCTTTAAATCTATAATTTACATGTGTATGATTAATTAGTGGATATTTATCTAAAATATTATCAATTTTAATTTTAAGCAAATCTTTTATAGGTTTTTCTCTTTTTTTGTTTTCATTTTGAATTTTAGTCAGTTCTGATTTTAATTTATTAATCTCAATAAGTTCACATTCAAGATTTGCAGCTGACTGCTCGGTTTTAATCTCAAGGTCTATACACGCAACATACTCTACAAATTCTTTTATCCAATCAAACTCAACTCCAGATTGGTAAAAATCACTATTTACTACAAACTCTTCGACAAGTTTAATAAACGCATCATTATCATGATTATTTGATATTAATAACTTAAACTGATCGGTTTTAACAATTGCGTTTCTTAAATCGAAAACTTCTTGTTCACATTTAAGAACAAATTCAAGCACTTTTGATATTAAAGCATCATTTCTTTTTATCTTGCAATTAACTGGTGCAGCGTCGATTAAAAAGAATAAATTACAATACTCAAGCCCGGTACATGCTAGCTGCATTTGTGCCTGCACATAGTATTTGAAAAAATACTTGCTACTTAAGAAATTGCCATTTCTATTGTACTCTTCAATAGCGCTACTCATATAAGTAGAGTCACTACTCTTAATCTCTAAAAGCTCTAAATCGTTATAAATATTCATAAACCAGCCATCAAT
>NZ_JACHFA010000019.1 GCF_014201705.1 Borreliella spielmanii
ACTTGCAGCTGATACATCTTTTGTAGAAAAAATTTACTCTAACATAATTGACAAACTAATTAGCAATAACTCTGATAAGCTTTCTAGCCTTTTTAGTAAAATTAAATCGCGCCTTACAGATAGCATATCATCTGCTACTCTATCTAAATATGACGATCTTTTGATAATGTCTTCTTCAACTATTCAAAAAACACCTGTTCCCAAACAATTACTAGGGGTGCCGTCAGACTTTAGTGCTTATCTGAGCACGCCTGTTGACACGATACTGTATCCGTCTGACTACAAAAATCAAAGACTGCAAGTAGATCTAGACCAATCAAGGGGTGCAACTCTTATTTTTTATAAATATAATGATGATGAGCCCATTTATCTTGATATAGAACTTGACATAGATCAATACAATAGATCAGGTAGATTCTTATATCTAAGATATTCAGATGAATCTGACAGTGAAGGTAACCGAAATTTAGTTTTTTCAAGCGAAACTCTCACTGGTATAATCTCACTGTACAAAGGATGGTATGTCCAAAAAAGACGGGGTAACGTCCCGGTTCTCTTAAAGCTGTAATATTTTTAGCAAAAATTATAGTTTTGGTATATAATATATGTACAAATAAAAAATTAAAATGGGGGATTAAAAATGGATACTATTAAAATAACAGAACTTCTTATCAATCTAAATGAAATAAAACTCATAGCCGTAATGATTTTTGTAACAGTACTAGTTCTCGGGGTACTTATTCTTTTAAAACCGTTATTAAAAGACATATTATCTATAGTCATAGGTAAGTTTTTTAAAAATGGGAATGGGAATGGGAATAATCATATTAAAAAACGGGATTAATTTATGAAATTATCTAAAGATAATCTTGAGCTTGGACTTACGTCTTTATCAAACCTTATTGATATATTTTCTAAATTTGAAGATGAATTTGATGAAATTGCACATAAAGGATTCTTTTTGGTTTATGAGCTATATTCTCATTACGCATTAATCTATAAGGCCAATATGGAAAGACTTGAGAGTGCATTAACCCCAACAATAGCTAAAACACTAGCTCCAATAAATGAGAAAATCAATCAATGTATTGATCTAGTTAATTCCGATGAAAAAAATCTAAAAATATCTAACAAGCTGAAATTCAATCCAGAAGGAAAACCTATCTACAAGAGAGAAACACATAATGCAAAATAACACTATTAGCTTAGGGCTTAATTTACTATCCAGCTTAACTAACATAGCTAAAACTGATACTAACATAGATCATAATTACATTAATACTTTTAGCAAAGTAATAGATTTTTTCTACAAAACATATATGAGCACACTAAAATCTATGGAAACAGCCGAGTCAACAAAAATATTAGAAGAAATTCAAGACATATTAAAATACAATATCCAGATAATAGAGGCTATTTCTAGTAATAAAAGTAAAAGAATTATCTCCTCACTAAAAGCAAAACGCAATAAAATTATGAAGGAGTATATTAATATCCTTAAAAGGGGTGAAAATGCTTAAACTGATTAACTATTTATTGCTTACTTTACTACTATGTTGCACCACCATTGCTAGCCTACCAGACGAGCCAAAACCACCAATTATTCAAACACTAGGATCTTTGGCTAAATATGAGTCACAACTATCAGATTATGTTATGTACCTTATAACATTTTTATCTAAAACAAAATTAAAAGTTAATGATCCAAATTATCCAGAATATACTTATCCTGATTTATCAACACTACAAGACGAACACTCAATAACTGCAATAAAATATAATATCAAAATGCTTTTAGAATACATTAAAAAAACAAAACCCATAGCAAAAAAGGTCTATAATCAGTATTCTAAGTTAAAAATGTAAATTATAAATAAGTGTTCTTGCAAGAACTTATACTTTATCTGTAAAAATATCTAAAGCTAACCAAACTAAAATGTTGTATAATAAGCTGTAAAGGAAATATATTATGAAACCAATGCTAACAAATGCTTCAAGTATAACTGAAGAGCAAATATACAATGAATTTATAAGATTGGGCATGGAGCAACTAATAGCGCAAGATTTATCTAAACGATATTATCACAATGAACTTACATATAGAGATTTAGAAAACCTAGAAAAACAATTTGGGATAAAGTTTGATAATCTTGTTTCTAAGATAGATTCTGTAAAAAGCGAACTTACTGTTAAGATAAATTCTGTAGAAAATAACTTAAATACTAAGATAGATTTTGTAGAAAAGAATTTAGATGCCAAAATAGATGGTATAAAGAATGAATTTAATGCTAAAATAGATGGTTTAAATACTAAGATTGACACTGTAGAAAAGAATTTAAATACTAAGATAGATGGTTTAAATACTAAGATTGACACTGTAGAAAAGAATTTAAGAAAAGATATGTCTAATTTGGCACAAGATCTTGATAAAAAGATATCCAATTTGGCACAAGACCTTAAAAAAGATATGCAAAGTAATAATCAAATATTATTAGAAAAAATGGAAAGTAATAATAATGTATTATCAGAAAAACTCAAGGTGAGCAACAGAATAATAACTATTGCGGCAATAGTAGTAGTCCCTATTGCTATATCCATCATAACCACTGTTGCTGTATCGCTAATCACGCGATTTTTCAAATAATAATTACAAAGAATCCTCAAAATATAATTTATCATTTCCAAACAATTCCCTAACAACCAGCAATATTTCTCAAAATAGGGTCTATAATTACAAGAATATTTTTTGTTACTTGATGTATTGTACTGAAGATAAAAAAAAAAGGAGTAATAATGAAAGTTATAAATATATTATTTTGTTTATTTTTAATTATGCTAAATGGCTGTAATGCTGATGATACCAATACCCAACAAACAACAAAAATTAGAAAAAAACGTGATTTAAGTAAAGAAGAGTCAAAAGAAGAAAAACTTAAATCTAAAGAAGAACTTCTTAGAGAAAAGCTATCTGATGATCAAAAAAAACACCTTGATTGGTTAAAAACCGCTTTAACTGGTGCTGGAGAATTTGATAAATTTTTGGGATATGATGAAGACAAAATAAAAGAAGCACTTGATCATATAAAAAAAGAACTTGATAGCTGTACTGGAAATCAAGCAGATGAACAAAAAAACACTTTTAAACAGACGGTTCAAGGAGCCCTTAAGGGCGATATAGACGAATTTACAGACCAAGCAAGTAGTACATGTGGTAGTGGTAATTAATAATAAAAAAGGAGAGGAGAATGAAGATTATCAATATATTATTTTGTTTATTTTTAATTATGCTAAATGGCTGTAATTCCGATAATAATGATGTTTTTAAGAAGAATAATAAAAACAATACCCAAGAAGTAAAAAGTAGGAAAAAACGTGATTTAAGCGAACAAGAAAAGCCTAAATCTAAAGAAGAACTTCTTAGAGAAAAGCTATCTGAAGACCAAAAAACACAACTTGATTGGTTAAAAACCGCTTTAACTGATGTAGGAGAATTTGATAAATTTTTGGGATATGATGAAGACAAAATAAAAGAAGCACTTGATCATATAAAAAGTGAACTTGATAAATGCACTGGAAAAGATGACCAGAAAAAAACTTTTAAAGAAACAGTTAAAGAATTCCTTAAAGGTAACAGTATAGATGATTTCAAAAGCAATACAAATGCTACATGTGATCAATAATATAGCCCCCTTATTTGGGGGCTTTAAAAATATTGCTACGCTGCAAATATATAATCAAATTGTTTTTCTTCTTTTAAGACACTAAAGAATAATAGCGGGCTAGGGCCATAAGCGGTCCTCTTAA
>NZ_JACHFA010000020.1 GCF_014201705.1 Borreliella spielmanii
CATTTACTCTAGAAACTCCAAGTCTAGCTGCTATTTCTTTATCATTTAGTGAGCCTTGTCTAAAATATGCAACATAATCATCAAAAGATCTTTTAACTTTCTTCAAAAGCATTGCCCCAAAGTAACAAAGTTAACAAATTGTTACTCTAAATAGTAAAGCAATTTAACAAATTGTTAACACAAACTGATAACTTCTTTATACCTATTGACGGGTGTTTAATATTTATTGGCTTTTATTGATTTAAGAACAGTAGTTTACTAATTTATTGCATTTTGACAAACCTTGACTTTGTAAGTTTGTAAAAATATTGCACTTCATGCATAAAATTATTACTTGTGAAAATTTCCTTGTCATAGTAGTGTATGCTCATAAATAACATATCTTTAAATTCTTCAATCGCATGTAGTTGGTTTCGTTTCGATACTTTTCGTATTATCTTATAAAAAATAGAACTAACTAAAAATAAAAAATCGATGGACTTATCTTCTCCTAATTTTTCCAAACATTTTTCTACTATTCCTTCCTTGTAGCTATAATTAATCTCAACATTTTTGGAACTTCTATATTTTTCTATTAGATATCTATCTTTTAAAACCCTTTTAATAAATTCTTTTGTGGGTGGTCCTAAAGGGTCATTTATTATTTCATAAGCGATGTGTATTTCCTTTTTTGTTTCCCTATCTAAATTATCATAAAAATCTGAAACTTTATTAGCATACATATTATCTATATAATAATATAGCAAAAACATAATATCTAAACAACACCTTTTCACTTATTAACATAAACTTATAATTTCCTTACATATATATGCTAAAATTTTAGCAAAGGAGGAAATACAATAACTGCTGAAAAATGTTTAATATAAAACTTTAACCAAACATTTTAGCGAACTTAATGCTCATAAATAAAAACAAGACTATCAATTAGTCTTGTTTTCCATAATTTTTACTATTAAAAACCATTTCTTAAATGAACTGTTATTTCTAAATCAAAGTTTATGGAAATAGCGGTTCACTAATTTATTGTATTTTATACCTTTTATTTAAATCCTTAATATATACTAAAAAATTTGAGTAAAAGTCATTAAAACACTTCTTCTCAGAATTCATAATACAATTATGAAGACAATGTAACTCCATAAAAGTAAACAATCTAAATCTTTCAACTTCACTATAACGTTTTTCTTCTGGCAAATGTTCAAGCTTTTTAGGGAAACCATAAAAATGGATTAAAAATTTCATAGATGTACCATCACTATATGATTTCAACCCTTGTATGATTGTATCTATCATATTTTCCTTATAATTATAATCATAATTTGGATTTTCTATTCTTTCATCTGGATAAGTATTAAGTACTTTTATATAATTCTTATCTTTTAAGATGTCATCTAAAAATTCAATCGCTTTTTTATTATTTTTAATAACTACATCATCCAAAGAATTTCCATAAATATTAGATACAAATATAATAAAAACAAACAATATCTTGAATAATAATTTCTTCACTTTTACTCCTTGAAAAATATAACTTAAATAAGAAAACAAGACTATCAATTAGTCTTGTTTTTCATAATTTTTACTATCAAAAACCATTTACGCTATTTTTAAAACCTAATCTTTGGGCAAATCAACCAAAATTTGTTTTAAAATCTGTTTTACTGTTCTTACTTTGTCTTTATAATAAGATTCTCTAAACTTTTCTCTAGCTTTCTCTCCATATTTCTCAGCATAGTCAATTTTATCAGAATCTAGTTGTATTAAATAATCAAAAATTGAATCTGGAAGTCCATCTATAAGGCCCTTTATTCCAAAAAGCATAAAGTCTCCAAAAACACTTATTATAAATTTATTTTTTATGAGACCTCCTGTAACATCAAGAGCGTCTAAGAAAACACTTTTTTCTTTAATCCCAATTTTTCTTAAATATCCTCTAATTTCGGGAGCATTATCAGATAAAAATTTGCTTTTAGCATACTCATTTTCAAAACCATAATTATCTAGTCTTTTATTAATTAAATTAAAATCTTCTTCAGAAAAAGATTTTTTAGCTTTTGCGTTATTTTTATCTATATCTTCTTTACTCATAAAAGCATTTAAACTAAAACTAAATAAAAATATTAATAAACTTACTTTTCTCATATCCCCTCCTAACTTTATTATCTAAATTTCAACAGTATTAACTTAAATAATTAAACAGGGCTAATTGTTAGCTCTGTTTAATTAAGGTATCTTTCGGCACTATATTTCATTTTTTATTTTACATATAATCTTTCTTTTTTTTTATAAATAGGTGTTCCCTCTTCATCAAATTTCAGATCATTAGATATTTTTAAAATTTTTTCATCAGAATTAGAATTAACCGACTCAATTAAGTTATTGATTTTTTGATTTATTAAAGTTAATGTTGGGTTTAATGATCTTGATATATTGTCATTTTTTATATTTGCTTTATAGATTAATGTGTAATGGGAATACAGCTCATAAACTAAAAAGAATCCTTTATGTGCAATTTCCCCAAATTCATTTTTTAATCCAGAAAATATATCAATAAGGTTCAATATGGAAGTAAGTCCAAGCTCAAGATTCTCTTTAGATAGTTGAGGGATTGATACGAGTATACGTTCAAGATTTTCTTTAGATAGTTTCGTTGATTTTTCGTTACTTATTTCTGCTTTTTGTTTTCTATTTTCTTTTTTATTTTCCAATCTATCTTCAATTTCTTTTAATTCATGTTTAAGTTTTTCTTTATCTTTTTCATCTATTTTATCCTTTAATTCTTTAATTTGTTTTTCAATCTCTTTTAATTCTAGATCCTCAACAACGCCTTGATCTTGAGCTACTTGCCCTTGTGGTCTATCAGCTTGCATTAATTCTTTAACTTTTGAAGAAACTTCTGCTCCAGGGGTTTTTAAACCGCCAACCAACTCTTCTTTTTTTGGCTCTAATAATCCTCCAACTTTTCCTTTTGCGTTTTGTTCTGAATCTTCACCACTTGTATCATTCTTGCAAGAACTTATCAATGCAAAAACAGTACAAATAACAAACATTTTCTTATTTATTTTTTTATTCATAAGTTACTCCGTAAGGCTAAACATAACACAATCTCTAATAAATACAATTTTTTAAAGATTTAAATAATTAATTTTGTTACATTTTGAATTACAAAGTAACAAAACTCAAATGTAATTTTAACCAACTCCCAGAAATCTCTCCATTGCAAATGATGGGGTCATTACAAATGATCATAAAACACATACAAATTAAATTTCGGAGTCTTTGCTATATATCACACAAAGTATATAGTCTTTCTTGTGTGCCACCCTTAAAAACTACCACTTCTGCCCAATATAGCCACTCTACATCCTAAATTCCACATACAATGAGAAGCCTCAAAATTTGACTAAAATTTTAAGTTTTTGGTAAAATGTAAACTGCAATTTTTATATATTTTTATTACTTTTACTTAATTTAAAAGTAACACTTATAAAAAGAGGACTTTATGGACTTTAATAATTATCTTAATTTAAATAACAACAACACAGATTTTATTCTTAAACTACTAAAAGATTATCAAAAAGT
>NZ_JACHFA010000021.1 GCF_014201705.1 Borreliella spielmanii
GATCAAGCCTAGGAAATAGTACTAAAAAGTTATCTGCTCCAAAAAGAGCAAATATTTGAGTTGCTACATCTTTTATTATTTGAAAAATCTCTTCACAAGACATTTCCCCTTCTTTTTTATTTTTGCAATTGTCACTATTTGCATTTATAATACCTGTAGAATTCTCTTTTTCTAAAGGCGATATTGTTTTAGTTTTATTGACAATATTTTTATTGTTAATATCCATAAATTACCTTTTTACTTTCTGTTAAACCAATTTAAAAGCTTTCTAAATCCCGGTATGCTATCAATAATCTTATTGATTATCCCGTTGATTGCATCAGATATGGAACCTAAAGCACTTTGAATCGCGAGGCTTATAATTCCCGTAATCCCCTCTTTATTATACGTTTTGATCATGTTTTCGACCCAATCAATTATTTTTGAAGCACCCTCAAGCACTGGTTGCATACCCGTAGCGGTCACATTCTTAAGAGATTGCTCTAATCTGGTTAAATTGCTATCAAGCTTTTCCTTCTCATCAGCATGTTTTGTAAGTCCGAAATTTTTGTAATCATAGGCCACTTCTGCAAGTTTTTTAAATCTAAAGTTAAAATCTTTGGACCGAACGTCCCTTTCATAGTTATCCTGGGCTTGTATAGTATATTTTGAGCCTACTTTTGAGGCCGACATCATTTTATAAAGTGTTCCTCCGTATCCTCTAATGTACTCATCAATAGCTGCTGCGGCCTCTTGCATGCTATATTGACCGCTAGATACAAAATCAGCCATAAGCTCTCCCGTCAATTTCAATCTCTCATCAGTCAGCTGTTTCATGCTTGTTAGAGTGCCCTTAATAAGAGAAAATTGCCGCAAAAACTCTTCTTTTTCTATGTCACGCTCGAATCCTTTTCTATTATTAAAAATTCCCCCAGTAATATTTCCGTCTTCATCTTTTTTCCCCATAAATAATGCGCGTTGTTTTTCTGTATAAAACGCACTATTGAGGTGTTGTGCTTTTCTAGCTTTAGAAACCTCTTCAACCGATTTTTTAATCCATCCTGTAATAAATCCAAAAAACCCGCCCCCAACTTTACTTATAGCGTTACCAATAACATTTCCCAGGGCGCTACCTATTGCAATTTTGGCAACAAGTCCTTTTCCTTGAGAGGCCGCGAGCATTTTACTTTTTGCTTTTGATTCTTTTGCAAGTTCTTTATACTCAAGGCGCCTTTTATCTCTATCAGACATTAAGGATCTTTTAAAAGCCTCTTTTCTAGCTTTTTCAAAACCCATACCCTGTTTTATAAGCTTTTTAGTTTGTGTTAGCCTGTATTTCTCAACACGCTCTCTTAAGCTTTCAAATTTAGATTGTTTGCTTAATTCTTTTTTCTTATCCGACAAATTATTTTTTACAATATCTTTAGTACTACCCAAACTAGATTTTTTAGGTTTAAGATATTTTTCCATTTTGGTAATATCTTGTTCGATAGCCTTTTTTGTTGCAGCATGATCAAGAACGCCTTTAAATTTAATGGTAAATTTGTCGCCCATTAAGCCCTCATTTGCTTAAAATTAATTCGTACAATTCTTTTTCTAATTTAATATCAGCAAGTCGATTGACTTCTAAAAGCTCATCATAAGGCAATTTCTTAACCGTGTCGTACGAGCAAATATTCATAATCACTGGGAAATAGTATTTATCGTTTTTTATTTCGTCAAGCAAGTTAAAATACTTTTTTCTGCTCTCATTTAGATTTGCAATAGCTTTATCAATCTCTTTATTTATTTTCCTCATTTAGCAACCAGCTCGTTAGAATTTGATGTAAGTGACGAAGTTACTTTTTCATAATTAAAATTATCATCGATGTAGTCAAAAGTGACAAAATCACCAACGTTATTTTCATATTCACTCAAATATACCAAAGCGGGGTTTTTTAGATCATTGTCTATATGAAAAGTATTGAATTGCGCAGTGTAAATAATAGCAACAAGATAGTCTTTATAGTAGGAAATAAATTCTCTATTTGAATCTAGAATTACATAGAATTCGTCTAAAAATTTTGGACTTATCATTAAGCTTGTAATTTCTCTTAAGTATTTAACTTCATTAAGCTTATAAATAGCGTCGCTTTGATTAAATCCAAGTACTCTATCCCATTCATAGACTGGTAATACTCTAAGTGGGTATTCATAGGTTTTATTTTTAGTTAAAATTTTCATTTTATATCTCATTATCATAGAAAAACTCCCCCTTTAAGTTTTATTTGGATGTGTTTTTTGGCAATTAATAGCTCTAATCTCAAAAGTCACTTTTTCAGCTTCAGCTGAATAACTTCTTGAGGGTTCTTCAGTGAAAATTGCATGGTTAGAAATAATTTTGGTAGCAATTCTATCATTGAATGCTAAATCAAGCATCTTATCATCTTTGCCAACATCCATGTTATAAAATTGATCGTCTGAAATTTCAGTTAATGCAATATAGTCATGACTACCTAGTGTGACTTCAATGTTGAAAATATAAGTTATGGTTTTAGGATCCCTCAAGCTTATTACTGGAAATCCCTTGTCTTCAGAACTCACCACTGCTCTTGTTGTAGGCTCGCTTGTAAGTTCTAGTTTTCCACTATGTAGTTGTCTACCACCAATTGAAAAATAAACTTCTCTTAAATCATAAAATTGCATAATTTTTAACTCCTTATACGTTTAAACTATTTTGATAATCAACTATATCTTGAGAAGTAATTACTACAGCAACAGCATTAATACTAAAGTTATAAGTAATATTCACACTAAGTTCTAATTTAAGCTGTTTAGTGCCCGATAGGGTAAGTTTTAAGTCTTTGTATTCTACAATCAGTCCCCTATCGATAAACCGTTTTAGTAGACATTCAATTGCTGAAGTATATGCATTGTCCCGAGCTCCACTAAGTTGTAGTGCAGATAATTTACTGTTTTGTCTATTGTTTTTATTCCAAATTCGAAT
>NZ_JACHFA010000022.1 GCF_014201705.1 Borreliella spielmanii
TATCTTTTAAAACCCTTTTAATAAATTCTTTTGTGGGTGGTCCTAAAGGGTCATTTATTATTTCATAAGCGATGTGTATTTCCTTTTTTGTTTCCTTATCTAAATTATCATAAAAATCTGAAACTTTATTAGCATGCATATTGTCTATATAATAATATAGCAAAAACATATTATCTTAAACAATACCTTTTCAATTATTAACATAAACTGATAACTTCCTTATATATATATGCTAAAATTTTAGCAAAGGAGGAACTACAATAACTACTGAAAAATGTTTAGTATAAAACTTTAACTAAACACTTTAGCGAACTTAATACTCATAAATAAAAACAAGACTAGTTGTTAGTCTTGTTTTTCATAATTTATGCTTAAATGCAAATTATATTTTAAACTATTTTATTTATCATCACTGCTAGTGACATACTCTTTAATTGTTTCAAAATTAGATTTATTTTCAAGATATTTTTTAACCTTTTCTAATTCTGATTTTAGTTTATCTAAGTCCGATTCAATTTCACTAACCGTTACATTTTCTTTTAATTCGGGCTCATTGTTCCAAGTAACCGCTTGATTACCTACATTTAATTTAGTCCTTAAATCACTTCTAGTTTTACTCAATTCTTTCAATAACTTTTCCAATTCTTCTTCATCTTCTTCTAACAACTCCCAGGTACCGTATATAGCTTTATCACCATCGGTAAAATGATCGTATATAGGGCCTGTAACTTTATCTCTAACTTCTGTTGCCTTTACTTCTAGTCTTCTTTCATCCTCCACAAACCACCTTTTATATTTAATAGCATCGATATCTCTATTTATCTCATCTATTTTTTTTGTAAGTGTTTCGATTTTGCTTTTAACTCGTCTTTCTTCTTGTTCTTGTTGTTGTTCTTTTTCTTTTTCTTGTTTTTTCTTTTGTTGTTCTTGTTGTTGTTTTTGTTTCTCTATTTCCTTCTCTCTTTCTTGTTGCTCTTCTTTTTCTTTAGCTTTTCTTTCTTGTTCTTGCTCTTCTTTTTTTGCTTTAACTTCTGCTTGTTCTACTTTTTGTTCTACTACTTTATCTTTTTCTTCTTCTCTTTGTTGACCACCACTATCTCGTGCTGTTTTTAATGCTGGCATATTACTATCGCTATTAGGATCATTGCCCTGCATTAATTCTTCTTTGTCCTCTTGTTTATTTTCTTTCTGATCTTTCTTACTCTTTACTTCTTCTTCTTTTAATTTTTCTGCTATTTTATATACTATTGGATCATCTGAAACAATTTTTTCTTTTGCTTCTAAAAATCCCTTAACTTTTCCTTTTACATTTTGTTCTAGATTTTTCAAATCTTCACTACTTGCATAATTCTTACAAGAAATTAACAGTGCAAAAACAGCACAAATAATAAGTATTCCCATTTTTTTATTCATAAGGTACTCCTACTCCATAAGTCTTAATCATAACGCAACACCTAATAAATTCAATTTTTTATAATGTTTAAAATATCTAATTTTGTTACATTTTGGATTACAAAGTAACAAAACTCAAATGTAATTTTAATCAACTCTAGAAAATCTCTCCATTGCAAATGGTAGGCTCATTACAAATGACTACAAAACACATACAAATTAAATTTCCAGATATTTGCTATATATCACCCAAAGTATTATATCTTTCTTGGGTGCACCCCTCAAAAATTGCCACTTCTGCCCAATAAGGCCACTCTACATGTCAAATTCTGCATGCAATGAGAAGCACCAAAATTTGACTAAAATTTTATGTTTTTGGTAAAATAGAAATTGCTATTTTTATACATTTTTATTACTTTTACTTAATTTAAAAGTAACACTTATAAAAAGAGGATTTTGTGGACTTTAATAATTATCTTAATTTAAATAATAACAGCACAGATTTTATTCTTAAACTACTAAAAGATTATCAAAAAGTAATAGATGAAAATAAAATCCTAAAAAATACTCTAAAAAATTCAACTAAACCCAAAAAAGAAAATTTAAAACCTAGCCCTAAGTTCTACTTAACTCCAAAAACTAGCAAACTAATTGAAAAATGTATCAGAAGGCTAAAACAAATTGATCCAATATCTGGCTGGTTCGTACATCTACTATCAATAAGTGGGTGCAGGGGTACTGAAATTCAAAAAGTAAAAATGCAAGATATTACTCAGTTATCAAATAAAACCGGAGAAATTTATTACAATATAAAAGTAAATGTGGCAAAAAAAAGAAGTGTCGCCTGTATTAGAGAAATTGTCATTAACTCTAAAGAGTTTGATGCTATTCAAACAGCACATAAAAATCATTTCGAAGAAAAAAATCTTGATACAAGACGTACTTATCTCTTCCAAAAAACTAAACATAAGTTTAAAGATAATCAAATTGATATTACTCATATTTCTAAAAAATTTAAAGATCTTCTTAAAAAATCGGGATTTAAAGTAAATAAATCACTTCATTTATGCAGAAATTTATTTATTTCTAATTTAAAAGCCAATGGCTATAATTCTTTTCAAATTAAAGAACTTATGAAATATTCTTCAACCCATGAAATTGATAATATCTACGGACTCTCTTCTGCAAACAAAATTCAAGCTTA
>NZ_JACHFA010000023.1 GCF_014201705.1 Borreliella spielmanii
ACCTTATTTAAATCTTTGATTTGAACTGTTTCTTCTTCATCAATTAATAATTTTTCTTCTTCTCCAGCCATAAAGCCTCCTTAATTGTTAAAAGTGATAATATTTGCACCATCTTTATTATTAATTTTGAGAACTCTACCAATAGGAATAATTTCCTTTATAAAAGCATAAATTGAATGATCATAGCCTTTAGGAAGTGAGTTAAATACTAAGGCCTTTTTAGATGCAGCGTACCCCTTTTTCTGTTCTCTAATTAGTATCTTTTTAGGCCTTTTACCTTTTGCAGTGCTAGGTGAAATAAATGTAGTAAAGTTTGTTTTTATTGCCCCTTTTAAAGAGATATCAATAACACCAGCTTCAGTTGTAGTAATTAAAATGTCTACATTTAAAAATGCCTTAAAAATCAGTCTAAATGACTCATCAGTACCAATATGACGTAAAGCAAAAATAACACTATTGATATTGCTTGTAATACTTTGTAGAGTTTGAGTTTTTGCATAAAAAATTGATAAGACTTGAGATATCCATATAGCAATATATCTTGATTTTATATTTTCTTTTGCATCAATTGATATGAAGTTAGAATTAAGGATTTTAAGTTCATTAAGTAGTTTTTGTGCATATTCAGTTTCTGTTTGTATAAATTTTTGAATTTCAGTGTCTTTTAAGAATTTAGGTATTTTCATATTTAAGTGTCAATGTCAATAATCAGTCGATCAGTTGTATTAAAAAGTAGCATTGTATCATCATTAATTGAGATATCTTCATTTTTTTTAAAATCACTATCACTGATTTTTGAAATACTCTCGCTGTCTGTATCTTTAACACAAGCTTGAATTTCCATAAACTTAATCCCTTTTATTTCATTAACTGGAGCAAAAAAATCTTGATATTCAAAACTAATTCCCATATCAGAATAGTTATTTGAAATAATCCTAGAATATATGTTTCTAATTTGGGAGTCTATGTTTAAGTAAAGATAGTTTTTAAGATCAAGTTTGTACTTTACTTTCATATAAACATATTTTCTTTTTCCAAGCGATATTTTATAGGATTTAAGTTGTCCAGTTGAGTTAAGCCCATCAATTTCTATGTTCCCCTCAAGTAAAGTTCCGCTAGGGGTTGTTAGATATAATGTTTCCCAAAGTTTAGCCTTAAATTCAGGGTTGTTAATATTAGTTTTACCAGTGTCTAGTAAATTTTCTTTTAGAATTAGATATATATTAGCTTTACCAGCTGAACTTTTAATGTTAGCATGTTCTACTCCATTAAGATTAAGTAAAGCCGATCGAACTGCACTGTAAGTTGTGCTTTTAGAAGAAATGTGTTCTTCAATAGCGGCCCAATAAGTACCACCCGGCGTCATTTTAGAAAAAAAGAGATTAAGCTCATTAATTATTTCTTCTTCAATTAATGCTAAAGAAGATGCAATAATATTGTAAATAGAGCTATTGCTGTCATCAATGTTAATCCCATAATTTACTCGCAAGTGTTCTCTTTTGGTCCGTACTATATCCTTAATTGTACGCTTTAGAATGCCAAAATCAGAGTCAAAAACTATACTCATAAATTAAACTCCATATTTAAAACATCACCAGAGAAAAAAAAGGATATATTCGCTTTACGGTCTTGTATTGCAATTGAAATATTGATTATATCTAAGTTAAGATCTTTAGATATTTCATGAAAATAGTTTTTTACAGCTTGAAGATTGTTAATTTTTAAAAGTTTTAAAAGCAAGAAGTAGTCTAGTCCCCAATTAGGAGCATAGCTTAGACTCCCCCTTAAGGTTTTTAGGAATATAAATAATTTTTGTTTTTGCTCGTCAATCCCATCAACAAGCGAAAAATCTTTATTAAATACCAATTCAAAATTATTGCCAATTCTTAAATCCATGCTATTAATTATAGCATAATTAGCAAAAATTACTTAAACAAACTGTTAATCTTAGCAGAAATTCTAGAGGTTACTGCTCTTAAGCTTATATAGTCAATTGCTGCTTGTCCTGTAACTGTTATACCATTGATAGCACTGATAATACTATCTAGAATTTCTTTCAAGCTAGTTGCTTGGTTTGCTATTTCAATCGTATTATTTGCTTTTATCTTAACAGTATCGCAAATTAAATTTAAAGTTTTTGGACTAATTGCGCTAAGTATATAAAAATGATGCTTGTCAAAATGAATATCGTCATTTTTATCAAAAATATTAATGCTTGATTGAAGCAGTAAAACAGTATCGCCTTTTGATAGTTCAAAATTGATATTAGATATATTTTTTGTGTGAATTTCTAAATCTTCAAATTCTGGTATTATAACTACAGCCTCTTGAGTTTGCTGTTTAAATTTCTTTACAGTGCCAATTCGGGTTATAAAAATATTTGAATAAATCCAATTTTTTATGTCTTCTTGTGCTAATGCGTGGCCATAAAGGCGCTGGTTCATTCTGTAAATTTCATAGTTTTCACTCATTCTAAC
>NZ_JACHFA010000024.1 GCF_014201705.1 Borreliella spielmanii
ACATTTTTCTACTATTCCTTCCTTGTAGCTATAATTAATCTCAACATTTTTGGAACTTCTATATTTTTCTATTAGATATCTATCTTTTAAAACCCCTTTAATAAATTCTTTTGTGGGTGGTCCTAAAGGGTCATTTATTATTTCATAAGCGATGTGTATTTCCTTTTTTGTTTTCTTATCTAAATTATCATAAAAATCTGAAACTTTATTAGCATGCATATTATCTATATAATAATATATAGCAAAAACATAATATCTAAACAATAACTTTTCAATTATTAACATAAACTTACAACTTGCTTATATATGCTAAAATTTTAGCAAAGGAGGAACTACAATAACTACTGAAAAATGTTTAATATAAAACTTTAACTAAACATTTTAGCGAACTTAATACTCATAAATAAAAACAAGACTATTAGATAGTCTTGTTTTTCATAATTTATGCTTAAATTCAAATTATATTTTAAACTATTTTATTTATCATCACTGCTAGTGACATACTCTTTAATTGTTTCAAAATTGGATTCATTTTTAAGATATTCTTTAACCTTTTCTAATTCTGATTTTAGTTTATCTAAGTCTGATTCAATTTCTTCAATCTTAACATTTTCTTTTAATGGGGGTTCTTTGCTATCCATTTCACTAAGTATATAGGCCTTATTGCCTACATTTAATTTAGTCCTTAAATCACTTCTAGCTTCGCTCAATTTTTCCAATAATTTTTCTAATTCTGAATCTTCTTCCTCCTCTAAATTCCAAGTATTATATATAGCTTGCGTAGGATCATCAGTAAAATGGTCGTATATGGGGCCTGTAACTTTATCTCTAACTTCTGTTGCCTTTACTTCTAGTCTTCTTTCATCCTCCACAAACCACCTTTTATATTTAATAGCATCGATATCTCTATTTATCTCATCTATTTTTTTTGTAAGTGTTTCGATTTTGCTTTTAACTTGTCTTTCTTCTTGTTCTTGTTGTTGTTTTTCTTTTTCCTCTTTCTCTCTTTTCTCTATTTCTGCTTTAGCTTTTTCTTCTTCTTCTTCTTCTTGTCTTTTCTTTTGTTGTTCTTGTTGTTGTTTTTGTCTCTCTATTTTTCTCTCTCTTTTTTGTTGCTCTTCTTTTTCTTTTTCTTCTTTAGCTTTTCTTTCTTGCTCTTCTTTTTTTGCTTTAACTTCTACTTGTTCTACTTTTTGTTCTACTACTTTATCTTTTTTTTCTTCTTCTTCTGCTTGACCACCACTATCTCGTGTTGTTTTTAATGCTGGCATATTACTATCGCTATTAGGCTCATCGCCCTGCATTAATTTTTCTTCGTCATCTTTTTTATTTTCTTTTTTCTCCTTTACTTCTTCTTCTTTTAATTTTTTTGCTATTTCATGTACTATTGCATCATCTGAAATAACTCCTTCTTCTTTATCTAAAAACCCCTTAACCTGTTTTTCTAATCCTTGTTTAATTTCTTTTCCTATTTCTACACCTTTTTCTATACCTTGTTTAACTTTTCTTTCTATGGTTTGTTTTGAATCTGCATAATTCTTGCAAGAAATTATCAGCGCAAAAACAGCACAAATAATAAGTATTCCCATTTTTTTATTCATAATTTACTCCTACTCCATAAGTCTTAAAGATAACGCAACACCTAATAAATTCAATTTTTTATACTATTTAAATATTTAATTTTGTTACATTCTGAATTACAAAGTAACAAAACTCAAATGTAATTTTAATCAAACTCGAAAAATCTCTCCATTGCAAATGGCCAGCTCATTACAAAAGACTACAAAACCCATACAAATTAAATTTCCGGGTATTTGCTATATATCACACAAAGTATATAGTCTTTCTTGTGTGCACCCCTTAAAAACTACCACTTCTGCTTATTAAAACTACTCTACAGTCCAAATTCCACATGCAATGAAAAGCACCACAATTTGACTAAAATTTTAAGTTTTTGGTAAAATAAAAATTGCTATTTTTATATATTTTTATTACTTTTACTTAATTTAAAAGTAACACTTGTAAAAAGAGGACTTTATGGACTTTAATAATTATCTTAATTTAAATAACAACAACACAGATTTTATTCTTAAACTACTAAAAGATTATCAAAAAGT
>NZ_JACHFA010000025.1 GCF_014201705.1 Borreliella spielmanii
GTCTTGTTTTTCATAATTTATGCTTATAAAACCATTTTTTATTACTTTTTCTTTTCTGAATTTTGAGCCTCTTCCCCAATATTTTTAAGTTCTTCATCAATTTGCTTAATCGCACCATCTATTATGTCATTTGACACATCACTAGTATTATTAGCACTATTAGAAAAACTTACACTTAAACCAAATTCTTTAGCATATTTCCAAGCCTCTTGCCCACCACCTCTTTGATTTTGAGCTCGTTGACCTTGAGTTACTCCAGTTGCACTATTAACTTCTCCCTTAAACTCTTCAAATTTCTTTTTAGCCTCTTGTAAAGCTTTTTTTCTTTCCTCTTTTTTATTTTTTAAGCTCTCTTCAAGTTCTTTTAATTTATCTTCAAGTTCTTTCTTATCTTTTAACTTATCCTTTAATTTTTCTCTTATTTCTTTTACTGTTTTTTCATATTCAAGATATGTTTTAAGAGAAGTTTCTTTAGCATTCGTTTTTTCTATTTTATCCTTTAATCCTTTTATTTTTTTTTCAATCTCTTTTGTATCTAATGTATTTAAATCTTTTGTCTCTAAAATATTTAACAATCCATTAAATTCTTTTTTTATCTCTTGTTCTATTTGTTTTGGAATTTCTAAACTTTGTTCTGAAGCTTTATCATTTACATAATTCTTACAAGAACCAAACAGTGCAAAAACAGCACAAATAATAAACATTCTCATTTTTTCATTCATAAGTTACTCCATAAGTCTTAAAGATAACGCAACCACTAATAAATTCAATTTTTTATAATGTTTAAAATATCTAATCTTGTTACATTTTGAATTACAAAGTAACAAAACTTAAATGTAATTTTAATCAAACTCGAAAAATCTCTCCATTGCAAATGGCAGACTCATTACAAATGATCACAAAACACATACAAATTAAATTTTCAGGTATTTGCTATATATCACTTAAAGTATTATATCTTTCTTAAGTGCCCCCCTTAGAAATTGCCACTTCTACCCAATACAGTCACTCTACATGCCAAATTCTGCATGCAATGAGAAGCCCCCAAATTTGACTAAAATTTTATGTTTTTGGTAAAATGTAAGCTGCAATTTTTATATATTTTTATTACTTTTACTTAATTTAAAAGTAACACTTATAAAAAGAGGATTTTATGGACTTTAATAATTATCTTAATTTAAATAAAGAAAACACAGATTTTATTCTTAAACTACTAAAAGATTATCAAAAAGTAATAGATGAAAATAAAATCCTAAAAAATACTCTAGAAAATTCAACTAAACCCAAAAAAGAAACTCTAAGGCCTAAACCTAAGTTCTACTTAACTCCTAAAACTAGTAAACTAATTCTAAAGTGTATCAAAAGGCTAAAACAGACTGATCCAATATCCGGCTGGTTTGTGCATATACTCTCAATAAGTGGGTGCAGGGGTACTGAAATTCAAAAAGTAAAAATGCAAGATATTACTACTCTATCCAGCGAAACTGGAGAAATTTATTACAATATAAAAGTAAATGTGGCTAAAAAAAGAAGTGTCGCCTGCATTAGAGAAATTGTCATTAACTCTAAAGAGTTTGAAGCTATTCAAACAGCACACAAAAATCATTTCGAAGAAAAAAATCTTGATACAAGACGTACTTATCTTTTCCAAAAAACCAAACACAAATTTAAAGATAATCAAATTAGCATTATCCATATTTCTAATAAATTTAAAAATCTTCTTAAAAAGTCGGGATTTAAGGTAAATAAATCGCTTCATTTATGCAGAAATTTATTTATTTCTAATTTAAAAGCTAATGGTTACAATTCTTTTCAAATTAAAGAACTTATGAAATACTCTTCAACCCATGAAATTGATAATATCTACGGACTCTCTTCTGCAAACAAAATTCAAGCTTATAAATTTGCTAAAAATGGCTTAAAGCTATAACGCTATCTATGTTTAAATATACGCTTTGAAGTTACTTTAAATAGTTTCCCACGTGCCTTTAAATCAAGTGAATCATATAGT
>NZ_JACHFA010000026.1 GCF_014201705.1 Borreliella spielmanii
AAAATACTTACCAAGCTTTAAGTTACAAGAATTCTCAACTTGTTCTTGCACGCCTTTTAGAAAATCATAATAATTGCTCCTATCACCTTTACCATCATTTCCAAGTCCCTTAGCCTGTTCATTAAAACTTCTAGTTAAAGGCTCTTTAGTATCAGCACCAATTTTTGCTTTAATTAAGGCTAAAGCCTCTTTTAAATAACTAAGATCGTACTTAATAACCTCTAAGCTAGCACTAGGAGTCGCTGTATAAAACATCCCCTCATTATTTAAGTTATTTTTAAGCCTCGCTAGCTCATGTGCCAATGAGTCATTAAGACTTCTTAAATTAGAAATATCTTTATTATGATTATTCGAATTTTGTTTTCTCAAAAAGGACGATAAAATACCGCCCCCTTTATCACTACTGCTTTGAGTAAGTGTGCTTAAAGAAGTTGTTGCACTAGAGAGTGCATCTTGTAGTTGAACTAAAGATTCGTCTTTATAAAATAAAAAATTGTGGTTTTCAATACGTTTTTCTATTTCAACGTATATTTTTTCAAATAAATAAATATCTAACAAAAAACTTTCTGTATAACATGGAACATATCTTTTTAAGATATAATCAAAGTTTTCATATATTATGAGTCGACTTTTATGTATTTTAACACTGTCAAAAGAATTGTCCTTATTATTGGATTTTACTTTATAAGTTATATAATCAAAATCAACCCCCAAATCCCTTACAGATTCATAATCAAGGTACTTAAATCCAATAGGTAGCTCTTTATTAACTGGCTCTTCAAGATCTAGTATTGTATCTTGAGTTTTTACTAAAACATATCCAATTCCATGAAAACGGTAACTTATAATACAATTAAGTAGAGCAGCTTTAAGTTGTGCCTTTAATCTATCAAGTTCAAATTCACTAACATTGTGATCAGTACTCTCAAGAACAAGCCCATTCTTGAGACAATCTTCAGCTACATTTTCAATGTAATTTCTAAAAAATATTGAGTATCTATATAGTTCTAGTGAACTTATCTTATCCAGTAGTTTTGCTTTTCTTAAATCACACATTTTATTTCTCTTTATTAACTTGTGCACATAATAGCAAAAACTAATACTTTTGTCAATAAAATTTACAAAAATTTTTGATTGCCAAAGTGAACACTTCTATCTCTATATCCCAAAGACAACATTAAATATGCAGCTGATATTGCATCAAGAGCATCATCATAGGTTTTGTTGTCCCCTTTGTAAGAATAAATGTCATTAAATACAGAAGAACTACTGTACTTTGCAATGTAAAGTTTTTTGTAGGTAAACGGCGTAATTAACGATGTTATTCTACTAAATTTATTAGATTTTGGTTTAACAGGAACAATTCTAAAATTGTGGCTCATATTGTTTCTAAGAGTCATATATTCACGAGTCAACGCACCAGCACCTTT
>NZ_JACHFA010000027.1 GCF_014201705.1 Borreliella spielmanii
GCATTGGGAAAATATAAAGGATAATCAATGTTACTAAGTTATGATTTTAAAATTGAATTTTACAATGTAGATAAATCAAAAAAATCAATTGATGGAATTCCTTTTCCAGAAGAAACTCCTAAAATTATAATAAATACACAAGATGGAATTCATGCTGATATTTCCATATTTAATAGATTATCAGCAGACTTAAATACTGTAAGTTCCAAACAAGCAAAAATTGCGTTGTGGAATTTGTCTCTAGATTTCACCGACCACATTAAATTCGGAGATATAGTAAAAATATATTATAAAAAATTTGCTTATGAGAAAAAATTTGATTTTATAATGGCGGGTACTTTAGAGCATCCCATGAGCACTGATTATCCTGGTGGAGATTTTAGTGTTGAGCTTGAAGTTAAATTATTAACTAATAACAACTTCTTCAATCGCAAATTAAAAAACAAAGAGGGCAAAGTGGGTAAAAATTTTAAAGGTATGACGGTGCAAGATGCAATAGAATCTGTATTTCCTAATCGCAATATCATTAACATGGATAAAAAAGATAAACTTAAAGTGATTGACAAAAATTTTTATGCCTCAACACCAAAAGAGTTTATTGCGAAAATAATAGAAGGAAAATACGTTCATAATATAATAACTGATGTTGGCTATCATGATTACGAAATTGAATGCAATTTCGTATTTACTAATTACAATCAAAAGGGTAAAGATACCCACTATAAAGCATTAGAAGATTATGGACTTGAATTTATACCACAGCAAGAAGTTGATATTGAACCCGAATTTAAAACAAGGCGTATATATTGGAACGCTAAAATATTTTATACACATAAACTAAAAGTTGGAGATAAAGTTTCATTTATAGACGGACTGGGAAACATTATTAAAAACACCATACAAGAAACAAGTGCAGGACTTAGCAATACCGGAGATTGTTCATTATCACTTAAGCTATACGATGTCTCTAATTTTGCACCAATGAGATAATAAAGGGGGTAAAATGGACTTTGACCATATAATTTACAAAATGAACAAGCGCATTTATGGAAATACATTAACACAAGAAGACGTAAAAAATTGGATTTATTCAAATATTTTCATAACTCGAATTGGCACTGTAAAGGAATTTAAACAGCAAACTCAAGAGGCTGTAGTTATAATACCAGAATTTGAAGACTTAGAAATTCACACAAAAAATATATCTAATATCAATTTTGAACTATCAAAAGGCGATACTGTTTTACTGCTTCAATCAAGCATTAATATTTTTGA
>NZ_JACHFA010000028.1 GCF_014201705.1 Borreliella spielmanii
GGTAGTACTAAAGATATTGTAAAAAATAATTTGTCGGATAAGAAAAAAGAATTAAGCAGACAATCTAAGTTTGAAAACTTACGAGAACGTGTTGAGAAATATAGGCTAACACAAACTAAAAAGCTGATGAAACAAGGCATGGGTTTTGAAAAAGCTAGAAAAGAGGCTTTTAAAAGATCCTTAATGTCGGATAGAGATAAAAGGCGCCTTGAGTATAAAGAACTTGTAAAAGAATCAAAAGCAAAAAGTAAAATGCTAGCGGCTTCTCAAGGAAAAGGACTTGTTGCCAAAATTGCTATAGGTAGCGCCTTGGAAAATGTTATTAGTAATGCTATAGGGAAAGCAGCGGGTGGGATTTTAGGCTTTGCAAAAAAAGCGGTTGAAGAAACATCTAAAACCAATAAAAAGAAACTTCTCAATAGTGCATTTTATACAGGAAAAGAACGAGATATGCTGATTAAGGGAACTGAAAAGGAGAAGGGAATTTTTAGCGGATTGAAAGGATTTGAGCGCGACTTAGAAAAAGAAGAGTTTTTAAATCAAGCAAGTGTTTTTAAAGGGACTCTAAGAGACTTGGGGAAGTTAAATTTTCATAATTTGAAAAAATCAATGGAGTTTGCAGCCGTGCTTAAATCAAGCGGTGCTATGAGCAGTGAAGATGCTGTAAAAGCCGTTAATAGTCTTCTTAGTGGAGATGGAAGTGAACTTTATGATATATTAAAAAATACATGGGGCGAGGAAATTGCCAATAAATATACAGAAGATGCTAAAAAAGCTTGGCAAAGTGGAGCTGAAGTAGATCTAGAATCTAGAATTAGTAAGATGCTTGAAATGTTAGGCGATTATAAAAGCTACGGTCTTACAAAAAAAGCGGATACTAAAGAGGAGATTGATAGCAATTTAGCATCAGCTGAACAAACTCTTTCAAACTTAACCACTACTGTTTTGGAGCCTATACTTGCTCTAATTAAAAAAATCACTGATTACTTGAAAGATTTTACTTTTCAAACACATGTTATTGAGCCCTTTTTTAAAGGCCTGAAAAGCCTTTTTACCAAGTTGCCATTGGTTGGTTGGGCTTTTGAAGACAATCCTACTCCTCCTCCTAAAACCAAAAACAAAGTTCCTGAAAAAAAAGAATCTGAAGACAAGTATAACGATACCCCATAATTTTAAGAAAAAGGTAATTACTTATGGCTATTAA
>NZ_JACHFA010000029.1 GCF_014201705.1 Borreliella spielmanii
TTTAATTTTTCCTTTAGTGTTTCGTAATAAGAAATTTTACTTTCATCTATAATTGAATTTTGTTCAACATTAGTATTTATTTTTTTTGTTAAAACTCTTTTTTTAAATTTTATTGCCATAAAAAATCTCCTTTATTCCTAGAAAAACTTTCTTGAAATACATTTTGCATACATATAAAAAATTTTATCAACAATGTATTTAATTGACAGAACTGTTATTGTTTTAAATTTTTTAAAATCCATTTAATAATTAGTCCTTCATCAGAATATTTTTTATTGTAAAATTTATATACATGTTTTTCCAAATTTAAAAATTTATTCACAAGTGCTTTATTATAAGGTGTATCCATCTTTTCTTTTTTTAATAAACGAAATAATCCTCTTAAATAGCAAAAAACACTGCCGGTTTTAAATCTAAATTCTATGTAATATGTTTTTGAAAATGTATATGCTTTTTTAACTCCGTCTAATTCATAATGTACAAGAATATTTCTTATTGGTTTTCTATAACCATAAAAAATCCCTAAAAATTTATCCCCCTCTTGTATAGGATATAGATAAAGCTTTTGAATTTCTGATTCATTTAATAATTTTTTAAAAAAAACCATACACCGGTGTTTTTTATCATTTACTACTTTATAAATGTCCTTTAGTATTTTTGTATGATAAATATTTCTATCCTTTTTTTGTTCTTTCATTAGAAAAATATTTTTTTTATCAAATTTAAAATTTTGTTCTTCTGTTTTTGTAGTTTTTAATAAATTCCCCACATTTAATCCTTATATAGCTTTTTTATCTAATTCTTTTAAATCAAATAAACTTTTTTGTTTTTTTATTAGTTCTAATAATTCATGATAATACGTATTAAATACCTTATTATATTCTAATTTCTTTTTGCTATTTAAATATTTTTTTATAATCGGCTTTAAAAGCTCAATGTTTGCCTTTTCTTTTAGTTGTTCAATGAGTATATTGAAAATGTTTGTTTTTAAACTATCATAATTTTTTTGGGGATTTTCTTGATTTATTTCAATGGATTTTTCTAATTTACGCTTTATGTTACTTAAATCATTATATTTCTGATATTCAATAATAAAATGCGGCTTATATTTGTAATTTTCATATGTTTTTTTGAAATTTATTTCTAATTGTTTGGTATTGTATCCATTTTTTTCAAATT
>NZ_JACHFA010000030.1 GCF_014201705.1 Borreliella spielmanii
TCTGATCCTAATCATCGCGATGTACCCCCGGTGCCTGACTATAATGAGGAGTATTTTGATAAATTCTTTTTAGACTTAGGTTCTGAGAAATCTAAAGAATTGATTAGTCTGTTTGGCAGGGTAAAAAATGAGAAGAATGACAAATTTAAGCATGAAGTTTCTTGGCTTTATTGGTGTATAAGCGAATTGTATTCTCTAGATATTAAGTATTCCGGTGAAGAAGGATATGAATATTGGTCTGATGGACAGAAACTTTTTATGCCTAGGCCCACGATTGATCAACAATATTTAAAAGTGAGAGAAGGAATAATAAAGCATGCTTTAAGATGATAATCATCTTAAAGCATGCTTTATTACATTGTTTGAATCTTCTATTTTCATGATGAATGTGTATATAAAAAATTTAAAAGCATGGCTAATGTAATTTATTTAAGTTAGAAGTGGTGTTGTAACGATGGAAAGAAGCCCCCAACGGATGTTATTATTTTAGATATAGTAATGGGGTGACATTTGGTTTATAGGAAAAGTAATGATAAAATTCTTAGGGCGAACGTCTTCTATACTAAAAAAATATAAATTTATTTATATTTTTTTAGTATAGAAGACGTTCGCCCTAAGAATTTTATTACTACTTTTCCTATAAACCAAATGACCAACCACCCCATCACTATATCTAAAATAATAACATCTGTTGGGGGCTTCTTTTCATCATTACAACACCACTTTTCTAACTTAAATAAGTTATATTAGTCATGCTTTTAATTTTTTTATATACACATTCATCATGAAAATAGAAGATTCACATAATGTAATAAAGCATGCTTTAAGATGATAATCATCTTAAAGCATGCTTTATTATTCCTTCTCTCACTTTTAAATATTGTTGATCAATCGTGGGCCTAGGCATAAAAAGTCTCTGTCCATCAACCCAATATTCATATCCTCCTTCACCGGAATACTTAATATCTGGAGAATACAATTCGCTTATACATGAATAAAGCCAAGAAACCTCGTGCTTAAATTTATCATTCTTCTCATTTTTTACCCTACCAAACAAACTAATCAATTCTTTAGATCTCTCAGAACCTAAGTCTAAAAAGAATTTATTAAAATACGCCTCATTATAGTCGGGCACTGGGGGTACATCGCGATGATTAGGATCAGGATCAGG
>NZ_JACHFA010000031.1 GCF_014201705.1 Borreliella spielmanii
AAAAGAATTTAATGAGTTTAGTTTATTTCCTATAAAAAATGGAGATAAATTTTTAGGGATTTTTTATGGTTATAGAAAACCAATAAGAAATATTCTTGTACATTATGAATTAGCCGGAGTTAAAAAAGCATATACATTTTCAAAAACATATTACATAGAATTTAGATTTAAAACCGGCAGTGTTTTTTGCTATATAAAGGATATAAGGCGTCTATTAAAAAAAGAAAAGATGGATACACCTTATAATAAAGCACTTGTTGAAAGATTTTTAAATTTAGAAAAACATGTATATGAATTTTACAATAAAAAATATTCTGATGAAGGGCTAATTATAAAATGGATTTTAAAAAATCTAAAATAATAACAATAGCCAATATCAAGGGCGGTGTTGGCAAAAGTACAAGTTCAATAATATTTTCAACCTTGCTAGCCCAAAAATATAAGGTACTTTTAATAGATATGGATACCCAAGCATCTACTACTAGTTATTTTAATAAAAAAATAATAGAGAATAAATTTGATTTACTTAAGAAGAATATATATGGAGTTTTAAAATCAAATTATTTAATAAATGATTCAATCATCAACGTAAATAATAGGCTTGATTTATTGCCAAGCTATTTAAGTTTACACGAGTTTAGTGAAGAGATTTTACCTTATAAAACACATAGATTAAAAAATAGCCTCAAATATTTAAAATTTAATTATGATTATATAATAATTGATACCAATCCCCATTTAGATTCTACATTATCCAATGCTTTAGTTATTAGTGAACATATTATGGTGCCAATGGCTGCAGAAAAGTGGGCTATTGAAAGTTTGCAACTACTAGAATTTTTTATAAATAAATTAAAGTTAAATTTGAAAATATTTTTATTTGCAACAAAATTTAAAAAAAATAAAACCCATAAAGATTTATTGGCAATATTACAAAAAAAATCAAGGTTTTTAGGCATTATATCAGAACGAGAAGATTTAAATAGAAGAATTGCTAAAAATGATGATTTTGATTTAGATAGAGATTATATAAAGGAGTATGTTAATATTTTAAATAATTTTAATGCAAAAACAAGAAATTAGTGCGCC
>NZ_JACHFA010000032.1 GCF_014201705.1 Borreliella spielmanii
AAAAGAACGCGAAAATGACTTTGAAAATAGAGTTGATTTTAGCTACAAAGAGGGAATATTAGAAGACTGTTTAGAAAAGCTAGGAAAAACAAAATCTAATATGTTTTTGGTCTTTGTTCATGATATTATTTATAAGCTTAAACAAGAGCTAAAACGAGGCCAAACGGTTGCTTTAAATAGTTTTGTAGTTGTATTATTTACGAGCATACACAGCTATGACAAGGGAGTTTACACAAGTAATAAGCTTGTTAATACAATAAAAGGTTTTTACAAACTTATATAGTCAAGCTATAGCAAAATGCAATAAATTAGTGAACTGCTATTTTTATAATCTTTGATTTAGAAATAGCAGCGAGCTAAATCAATAAAAGCCAACAAATATTAAATACTCTCTAGTAAATATTAAAAAGCTATCAGTTTATGTTAATAATTTGTTAAATTGCTTTACTATTTAGAGTAACAATTTGTTAACTTTGTTACTTTGGGGTTTTGCTTTTGAAAAAAGCTAAAAGATCTTTTGATGATTATGTTGCATATTTTAGACAAGGCTCACTAAATGATAAAGAAATAGCAGCTAGACTTGGAGTTTCTAGAGTAAATGTGTGGAGAATGAGACAAAAATGGGAGAGTGGAGAGATTTCTGTTAATGAGGACTCTAGAGTAACAATTAGCGAGGATACTTTTGAACACCTTGTAGCACAAACTTTTAAATCAGAAGTTAAAGCTAAAAAAGTTAAGGGCGAATTAGATTTAGAGCGCTCTAATTTAGAATTAGGATTTATAAGGGCATTCAAGCAATATTCTAGCATTGAACTTGCTAGTATGCTTTTAAAAATAGACGATTTAAGATTTAAAATTGACTTTTTAAATAAACAATGCAACAAAAAAAATACAAAATGTGTTAATGAAGAAATTAGTTCTTTGAAAAGTGAGCTTAATGATCTTATAAAGGAGTGTTCAATAAGAGAAATGGAGCTTTACTATGAATGTATGAGAAGACTTGCTGCTGCGCATGAAGT